>JBDRQV010000001.1:0-3690 GCA_043826105.1 Nanobdellota archaeon
ACATCATAAAATCCTTTTAATATTTCCTGAGCAACTGAGGCTGCTTCTTCCTGAGAGGCATGGGTCAAAATATCATAAAAAACAATCTGCCTTTTATGCAGTATCTTTTGATACCAACGATAAAAATCTGGGGACAAATCATAAAATTGCTTAGTAGAAGCGATGGCAAAGATTTCTTTGGCTGACAATGTCTGGCGAAATATTTCTTTTACTTGCTCAAACCCGTCATAAAAATGGATTGAGGGTTTATTTTTCTGCACAGCGTGTAAGGCACGAAGATCCGGCAGTATTCTTTTTACTGCCTCTTTTTTCCTTTCCAGAGTGCGCAATAATGCCTCGGGGTCACTGGCCAAATATGCTTTGCGCTTACCAGCCAGTTGCTCGATGACTAATCCTTTGTCTTTTAGATTACGAAGTAAACCGTAACAGTGAGTACGCGCAATTTTTGTTCCGCGAGAAACTTGAGGAGGAGTAGACAGGCCTTGTTCTAACAAATATAAATAGACCTTTATCTCTGACTTCTTGACCCCTATTCTATTTAGTTCGCTATAAATATCCACTTTTTTGAGTAATCTGTCATTATTTATTGTACCATTTATTAGCTTATTTAACAAGATATTTATAATATATACATACAATTTGCCATATTAATTTTGACGACAGCAGGATCCCTATGTATGGTGGGGCAAGAAACAAGGAGAAACAGAAATGGCAAACAAGTGCCTACAGCTCTACATCGACGGGCAGCTTCTGCTCGAAGGACAGATAGAGATAACCCGGCAACGGCAAACAGCAGCGGTTCCATACGCTCAATACGTGAGTTGGTGCATGGAATCGGAGTACCTCACACCGTCGTCTAAGATAAAAAAGAGATACAGAAGAGCTAAAAAGAAAAAATAGACCGCCCCGCCCTTTTCGTAGCCGACACTGTGATAAATTATCACAGTTTTTTATTTACACCCCTTACCTAGCAAACACTCTCAATCTCTGCTACACTATTTCCAGATTACCAGTTATCAATTACCGGTTACCAACCCCATGAACATCCTTCAAGCCATCGTCCTCGGCCTTGTCCAAGGAGCAACTGAATTTATCCCCATCTCCAGCTCTGGCCATCTCGTATTGGCTCGAGAAGTTTTTGGTTGGGAAGATCCCGGGGTAGTTTTTGATATCTTTCTGCATTTGGGTACTTTAGCAGCCGTCTTGATATACTTTCGCCGAGACTGGCTAAAAATTATCAAGGATCTCTTCGGTAGATCAGGAGACAAGCGAACAGCTATTAACTTAGTAGTGGCTACCTTACCAGCTTTTATTCTGGGTTTTTTGTTCAATGACTATATCAACTCAATTTTCCGTCATGCTCTCTGGGTGTCGACCTTTTTGATCATCGTTGGACTTATTTTTATCAGCGCCGAGAAATTCGCCAGTCATAAGATAATCAAAAAAGACTTAGCTAAAATTGGTTGGAAAGATGCTCTGCTGATAGGACTAGTCCAGGCCTTAGCACTACTGCCTGGTGTCTCCCGCTCGGGAATAACTATCGCTGCTGGCATGTTTCGCTCTCTTAAGCGCACTGAAGCCACCCGTTTTTCCTTTCTAATGGCTTCTATCGCTATTTTAGGCGCTAGTATTTTTGGATCTTTTGCAGCCATGCAAGATGAAGGTTATTTGAGTAGTTTCTGGCCAGAGATAGTGATCGGCTCTATTGCAGCGGCCCTAGTTGGCTATCTGAGCATTAAATATTTAATGAAATTTCTCTCTCGACATAAGTTGTATGTCTTCGCCGCTTATTTGATTTGCCTGGGAGTGATTATCTTTGCCATGCAGTGGATATATTAAGCCATGAAGGAAATAATAATCACCAAAAGCGCGGAGGAGACGCAAGAAGTTGGCAAACTACTAGCCGCTGAGTTGCGTGGTGGTGAAGTGATCAGTCTCTTAGGGGATCTGGGTGGCGGCAAAACTACCTTTACCCAAGGCTTGGCAGCTGGGCTCGGTGTCAAAGAGGTCATCACCAGCCCTACTTTCACTATTATGAAGAGATATCCGGTTGAGCATGATACTATTAAGAATCTATATCATCTCGATCTCTATCGACTAAGCGACGCTCAAGAATTAGCTGACTTAGGCTTCATCGATATAGCCTCTGACCCTAAAAATGTAGTGGTAATCGAATGGGCCAATAAAGCCAAAGAGATTATCCCCCGAGAAAATAATTTACAGATAAGATTCGGCTGGCTGGGGAAAGATAAAAGGAAAATAACTTTTTCGGTTTATTCGCGAAGTGAGTGAGAAAAGAATAAAAACTTGTTTTTGTTTTTTCGAACGAACAAGCGAACAAAGAACGCGGTTCTTTATTCGCGAAGTGAGCGAACGAAGAGTAAAAATTTATTTTTACTCTTCTGAGCGAACAAACAGACAAGGGACGAAGACCTTTATTAAGGTACTTCTTTCGTGCTATATTTAAAATTGAATAATTAACAAGATTAAATGTCCGATTTAAACCTCAACGAAAAAGACTTTACCGAAGAAGTTTTGCAGTCCGATGTGCCAGTTTTAGTAGACTTCTGGGCAGAGTGGTGTATGCCTTGCCAACAAATTGCACCGGTGATTGAAGAATTAGCCGAAGAATACAAAGGCAAGGTAAAAATCCGCAAGATCAACATTGATGAAGCCAAAGAACTAGCAACTGTACATGAAGTAATGAGCATTCCTAACTTAGTTTTTTTCAAAGACGGTAAAAAGGTAGAGCAACTCGCTGGCTCAGTATCCAAAGGGACTATTGAAAAAGCGATTGAAGACAAGTTACTTTAAAAAAACGGATGTCCTTGTTGCCAAATCTGGAAAGTTAATTTCGCCTTTATGTCCATATTCATCATCTTTTGGTACATCCTTATCGCCCTTGTTCCAGGGATTTTTTGGCTTTATTTTTATCGACGCAAAGATCGGAGGCATCCTGAACCACTCAAGTTGATCGTTAAAGTTTTTCTCTGGGGGATGGTGATCACTCTGCCCGCCATCGGCTTAGAGTTAGCAGCTGATTATTTTTTCCCTTATTCTAACTCTACTAATTTCTTTGTGATTGCTGCCAGTGCCCTCTTCATTGTTGCTCCGATTGAAGAAATCCTCAAATTCTTCGTCGTCAAAGAGAAGGTTTATGAAAATTCGGCTTTTGACGAGCCGTTGGACGGTGTTATTTATGCCGTGGTAGCCGCTTTAGGTTTTGCCTCCCTGGAAAACATCCTAGTAATTTTTTCCGAAGGGCCAGATGCTATTTTACTACGTTTCGCCACCGCTACTCTCATGCACGCTATCACTTCTGGTATTGCTGGTTATTATTTGGGTTTACTCAAATTCGGCCCCAAACAGAAGAACTTCACCCATCGTCAAAAAAGAAATTTTATGATTCAAGGTCTGGTAATCGCTATTATCTTACATGGAGTTTACAATATCATCGCTGGCACTAAAACTGCCCTTACTATCTCCTTGATCGCTATGGTAATTATTGTGATGTATGTCATGTTAGCTCGAGGCATTAAGGAGTTGAAGAAGATTAAGAGTTAGAAATCTATTTGACCGAGGGTTGCCATATATTAAGATTGTTATATAATAGATAGTAGATTGCAGATAATAGATTATAGATCATGGATAATCTAATATCTGTCATCTATAATCTAATATCTATTATTC
>JBDRQV010000002.1:0-7209 GCA_043826105.1 Nanobdellota archaeon
TGTCAGTAATGAGTTTGATTCCCAATTTTCTGAGAAAGTTCCAGCTATTTCGCCTAATGCTGGGTCATCTGGTGTTAGAGTAAACGTATATTCTTTCCCAGGAGTTATTGTTTGTAGGAAAACCCATTCGCCATAGCAGTTCTGTTCTTCAAAGTTCCAATCTTTACATTTGTAAAGTGTGCCCCCTTTTGCTGTTGCTGTTACAGTCGCTTCGGTAAAGTTGATGTTGGTCGGGTCTATGGCGTAGACTTCCAAGAAATTCTTCTCTTTTACCTTTTCTTCTGGAACATCGTCTAACCCTATAAACTCAGTGATGTTTTTAGTCAGGTCAACATCATTGAATATTATATTCTTAACTGGATTATTATTTATGGCTGCATTTATATTGTATTTGCCTTTTTTAATCTTTAATTCTTTAGGCTTTTTTGATGAATGTATAGTGTTTAGTTTCTCATATCTGTCTATCACTCCTTTTTCACCATCGATTATCTCTAATTCTATCTCCAGCTCATTTCCAAGAGCGTCTTTGATAACTGGATTGAAGCTTATGTTTTCATTTGAAGGCAAAATTATAACAGCAGTAGAGTTATCGCTAGGCATATAGTTTACAATTTCCTGAGCTACCATTGTCCTTTGACCAGGATAGATGATATTGAGCAAATATTCTCCAGAGATGATAGGTGATGTATCAATCTCAAACTCTACATTACCCATGATATCTGTAGATCCAGTATCGATGAGTGTCTCATTTAAGTAAATATTAACTGAGTGGAATGCTATCGGTTCCTCATCGTTGTCTATTAACGTAGCTCTTGCTTTGATAATTGCACCCCTTACAACAGATACTTTATCTATAATCATGCCCTTCATCCTGGTAAGGATAGTTTTTGCATCATCAACATATTTTGCAGATAGGCTTGACCATCCGCTGTAATAGATATCTGCATAAGGATCATCTAATCCTGTATTGTAATCTATATAAATGACCTGGGCAGAGATTGTGTTCTTGTATGTTGCTCCGTATCCACCATAATTAGAATTAAATGCCTCATCCCAGCTGTTCTTTGTAGGAGTTAGATGTATGAATGAACAGCACTCTTCTGATCCATAACATACAGTGGTTGTGGACTCTTCATCTATTGAATAGATTTCCCATCTGGTACATAATTTGTCTTCATCTGCTGTCCAATTAAATCTGGTAGACTCAACTGTGAAGTCTATGATTCCTTCAATAGTCTCTATGCCGTCATTATTGGTGTCATATGCAGTTCCGGTTTTGTATCCTAATATTATCTGGATGGCTGATTCACTTATTTGGACAGCTTCACTTGCGTTTACTGTTTCATTTTGCCTGACTATAGATATAGTTTCATTTCCAGGGCCTGCATCTATCGCAAAGATCACCTGAGAGTGGAGCATGATAGTTATGATCAGCAGACTGACTATCTGGATCCATGTTCTCTCTCCTTTGCTATCTGCTGATCTCATTTTTTTATCATCCACACATTGATATTTGTAACATTGAAACCATGAATTTTACCTTTAATTTGGAGCTTTAAACAGTGAGTTTGAACAGAATGCCAGGCTCTTTTTATTTTTAAGGCCAAATCACGGGTTGAAAGAGGATTTGGAGAAGAACGCAGCACGCCAAGTATCTCATTATCTATTTTCTTGCCTAATTTAGCTTTTCTTGTCACCATTTAATAACATTATCCTCTTTTTGGTCATATAAAAACTTTTATTACCACCGGCAAGGAGTGCGAAGCTTAGTATTAAGTTTGATATTATGTTTGATATTAAGCTAAGTATGAAGGTTTGCACTTAGGGATTTACTGAACAAAAAGTTAGAAAGATTTTTAAATATGGAAAATTAGAAAGATATTATGATAGAATTTGCTGTAACTTTGGTCTTGATAATAGCATTTATTTTTCTGATATATCCTATCATATCAATACCTACTTTTCTGATCAATGTCAGTTTGATCATAATAGTTGCATTAAGAGTCAAAGTAGATCTAAAGGAGAATAAGATGCATGCATATTATATGTGGTCTGCTTTTATTACAGCGATAATATTGGTCGCTAAAGAGTATGGTTTTCTAAAGATAATATTTGATCTCTTGTTTAAGAACCTGATACTGGATTATACTCAGGCAATACTTCTCATATTCATGATAGCTCATCTTATCGGCATAAGCAGACATTATATCCAGGAAGCTGTAAATGATATGAAGAAAAAAAAGTAGTATGTAAATTTGTATACTAATCTAGTTTTGTTGACGAGAATTATCAAAACATTTATAAAGAAGTTTTTCCAGGATTGATATTACTTTGTGGGGGGCGGCATTTTTGCTGTCTTTATTTGGGGGTGTGTAAATTTGATCAAAAAAGACAATATAGTAGACATTATTAAATTCGTCGGAAATTCGTATATTCATAAACAGATTGAGTTTCGAAATGGGCTCTGCTTCATGCGGATAAAAAAAAGACATTTTTTTGCAGCTTAATTGCGAAAATTTTAAAAAACCCTAAGTATCTCTTATATTCATGACTAAGAAATGCATCATTTGTGGAGAAGCAGCTGAATTTAATATAAAAGATACTAGTGACTACTATTGCCCGGATTGTGCTCTTGAAAATTTTGGAGATATCTCTTATCTGCAGAAAGTTAGTGAAGAAGTTAAGGCTTTGAAAGAAGTTATTGAAGAAAGGATAAATGGTGACGATCCAACAGACATTCTAGAAGATGATGAGCAGGATTGATTTATTCCAATCATACTATTTTTTGTAAAAAACTTTTTAAAGGATTAATATTAACTTTCTATACTATGGATAAGCAAAAGTTCCTTGATAGCTTAAAGAATAAGGTATTTCTCCTAGATGGAGCTATGGGGACTATGCTTCAGCAGAATGGATTCATAAAAGGCTGTCCAGATGAACTGAACATCACTGACCCTGAACTAGTAAAAAAGATACATAAAGCTTATGCAGATGCTGGGTCAGATCTGATATTGACTAATACTTTTGGTTCTAACAGATTAAAGCTGGAAAAATATGGGCTGCAAGATAGATTAAAAGAGATAAACCAGGCAGCTATAAATAATGTAAGAACAGCATGCCCTGATTGCTTGGTCGTTGGAGATGTCGGGCCATTAGGCGAGTTCATAGAACCGTTAGGAAAACTAACTTTTGATAAAGCCTATGAAGTATTTAAAGAGCAGATTTTGGCTTTGAAAGAAGCAGACTTGTTAATAATTGAAACTATATCTGATATCAGGATATTGAAAGCTGCTTTGATAGCTGCCAAGGAAGTGTTTACTGGACCAATAATAACCTCTATGACATTGCAGGATGGCAGAGCTACTACTGGGACAGATGTTGAGACATATGTCATTATCGCTGATACATTAGGGGCAGATATAATTGGAACCAATTGCTCAGATGGCCCAGAAGGGATGTTAGAAACAGTAAAGATAATATCAAAAAATACAAATAAACCTATATGCGCTCAGCCAAATGCTGGAATACCTAAGATAGTAGGCAAGGATACTGTTTGGGATTATCCACCTGATAAGTTTGCTGGGATGGCTAAGAAATTTGTTGAACTTGGAGCAGCTATTGTGGGTGGCTGTTGCGGTACAAATCCTGAATTTATTAAAGCTGTAAAGGAAAATGTAAAAGATTTAAAGCCAAAGATGAATAACAACCGACCAGAAACAAAGCTTTGCTCAAGAACCAAAACATTGACTGTCAAACCAACTTTGATTGTTGGTGAAAGGATAAATCCAACAAATAGAAAGGGATTTATTGATGAGATCAAAAATGGGAAGACAGAATATGTCAGAAATCAAGCAATGCAGCAGGTTGAAGAAGGAGCTGCATTATTAGATATCAATGTTGGAGTTGCTGGTGTTGATGAAACACCTAACCTGAAAAAAGCTGTTGGTGCAGCACAAAATATAGTTAATGTACCGATCGTTATAGACACTTCGAATCCTGTTGCTTTAGAAGAAGCTTTGAAAGAGAGCGATGGAAAACCATTGATAAATTCTGTACATGGTTCTGAAAAAAGCCTGAATGAAGTATTGCCTTTAGCTAAAAGATATGGCGCTGCTATAATTGCTTTAGCTTTAGATGAAGATGGTATCCCAAAGACCAAAGAAAAAAGGGTTGAGATCGCTAAGAAGATCATCGATAAGGCTTTAGGAGCAGGAATAAGAAAACAGGATATAGTTGTTGATTCTTTAGTCTTGACTATCGCTACAAACCCTGAGAATGAAAAGATAATCTTAGATTCAGTCGAGGAGATCAAGAAGTTAGGCTATAAGACAATATTAGGTGTTAGCAATATATCTCATGGGCTGCCAAACAGGTCTGAAGTAAACTCGAAGTTTTTCACAAAAGCCCATAAGATAGGACTTGATTTAGCTATACTAAATCCGTTGGATAATATTCTACAAGCTGATACAGACATAAAGATAGATATAAAGAGAGTAAAAAAAGAAGATTACAAAGATCTGCCGATTGAAAAACAGCTCTACAATGCTATCTTATACGGAGACAAAGATAATATTACTTACATTGTAAGTAAAGGGTTAAAAGAATTAAAAGCATTAAAGATCAATGATATACTTATAGATGCATTAAACGAGGTTGGCGACAAATTCAATAAGAAAGAATATTTTTTGCCGCAGGTACTCTTATCTGCAGATGCTATGAAAAAGTCATTTGTAATCTTGAAAAAAGAATTGAATAAAGAGGGTGGAAAGATAAAAGGAAAGGTTGTATTTGCCACTGTTGAAAATGATATACATGATATCGGAAAGAATATTGTTATAGCGTTGTTAGAAAGCCATAATTATGAAGTTATCGATCTGGGTGCGAATGTTAAGACAAAAAAGATAATCGAGACTGTAAAAAAAGAAAAGCCAGATATACTGGCATTATCAGCTTTGATGACAACTACTGTCATAGAAATGGAAAAAGTTATAAATGAACTTAGAACTGGGAATATAGACATACCTGTTATTGTGGGCGGCGCTGTAGTGACTGATGATTATGCAAGGCAGATACAGGCGGCTTATGGGCAGGATGCTTTATCAGCGGTAAAGCAGATAAATGATCTGATTAAAAGATAATTAAAGAATGGAAAGATGACAAACAAAAAGATAACTCAGATTTTGAAAGAGAAAAAGTTTACGATTTCTGTAGAGTTGGTCCCGCCAAGAAATGGAGAGGGAACAGAAGAGATGCTGGATAAGATCAAGAGATTAAAGTCAAAGGTAGATTATGTAAGCATAACTAAAGGAGCTGGAGGAAGCCTTCGTGGCGGCACTCTGCCCATATCGGTCTTTGCTAAAGACCAGGGCCTTACTCCGATAGCTCATTTTGTATGCAGGGAAAGGACGAAATATGAGATTGAGAATGATATCATCGATCTTTATTATTTTGGGATCAACAATATCCTTGCATTAAGAGGGGATCCTCCTGCAGGTGCAAAAGATGAAGTATGGGATGGAGACTATAAATATGCCTATAAGTTAGTTAAACAGATCTCTGAACTGAATAAAGGCCATTATCTACCCAGGAAGAATTTTGATAAAGGCGAATTTAGAGAAGGAGTTAAGACTGATTTTTGCATATTGGTTGCAGGACATCCAGAAGATCCTATTGAACAGGAAATAAAGCATATGAAAGCTAAGATTGAAGCTGGTGCTCAAGTTATAATCACACAGATGATATTTTCATTCGAAGAATATAAAGGATATGTTGAAGTATTGAGAGAGAATGGAATCGATCTGCCTGTGATTCCTGGTGTAAGGCCTTTAACAAATATCAAGCAAGCACAGTCTATCGAAAAATTTTTCAATCTTCCGGTAAATGAAGAGTTGAAAAAAGGATTGGAAGATAAGAATGACCATGAAGCTGAAGAGTTTGGACTGGATTATGCAGTCGATATGATAAATAAATTAAAGGTCTATGGTGCTCCAGGAGTACATCTGTTTGTCCTTAATGATGTTGAACTTGTAGAGAAACTGTTGGAAAGGGTTTAAACACTAGATTTATAAAATCAGATTTATTTCTTTTAAATCATGAAAGAACTAAAACAGAATTATCTCCAAAAGAAAAAGATAATCAGGCAAAGGCTTAAAGAATTCTCAGATATTGATAAAAATAACATTTTTTATGAAATCTGCTTCTGTTTATTAACTCCTCAGTCAAATGCTTATAAATGTGATGAATGTATACAAATACTTAAACAAAAAGATTTTTTATATAAAAATTTTGAGATTAAATATATTTTAAAAGATAAGACCAGATTTTATAAAAACAAATCAAATTATTTAAAGTTATTAAAAAAAGACTTTAATTCTATAAATAAAGAGATTGAGATTAATAAAGATAATAAAAAATTAAGGGAATATTTGGTTAAGAATGTTAAAGGTCTGGGGTATAAAGAAGCTTCCCATGTTCTTCGTAATCTGGGTTTTAGAGATTTAGCAATATTAGATAGGCATATATTAAGAAATCTTGAAAAATATAAGGTCATTAAAGAAATTCCCAGATATTTAAACAAAAAGAGTTATTTATCAATAGAAGAAAAATTTTATAAATTCTCAAAAAAAATCAATATTCCCATGGATGAACTTGATTTATTATTTTGGAGCATGCAGACCGGAAAAGTGTTTAAATGAAAGCAGAAGATGTAATGAAAGAATTGAAAAAATTAGAAGATATAAATCAAGCTAAATTATTACAGGGCTTTTTCAAGACTGGCAAAGGAGAGTATGGCGAAGGAGATATTTTTTTAGGTATCAAAGTTCCTGAGCAGAGGAAAGTTGCTAAGAAGTTTAAAGACTTAGAGTTGAAAGAGATTCAAAAGTTGCTGGATAGTAAGATCCATGAGCATAGGTTAACTGCATTATTTATTTTAGTCTATAAGTATGAAAAAGAGGAGAATAAGAAAGAGATATTTGACTTTTATTTGAAGAATACTAAAAACATAAATAATTGGGACCTGATTGATTTATCAGCTCCAAAAATTGTAGGAGATTATTTACTTGATAAAAAGAGAGATGTTTTGTATAAGCTAGCTAAATCTAATAGTTTATGGGAGAAAAGGATTGCGATATTAGCGACATTTATGTTTATATACAATGGAGAATATAAAGATACCTTAAATGTATCTGAGATTTTAGTTAATGATAA
>JBDRQV010000003.1:0-2284 GCA_043826105.1 Nanobdellota archaeon
GGTCTCCATCTATATAGCGATGTGTTTTGCTGAATTGACAAGCATGTACCCAAAAGCAGGCGGCATATATGAGTTCTGCAAACATGCTTATGGAAGGTTTCCCTCATTCATAATAGGTTGGGGAACATTGATTGCAGGAAACATAACTATAGCTATGCTCGTAGTAGGTGCAATACATTACCTTCTTCCATACGATCTTCCTCATATAAAGATCCCATTATCCCTTGGATTTATATTGGTCTTTAATTACATAGCATTCAAAGGCATGAAGACAAGCGCAATGATGCTGATTACATTTGCTTTTATAACCATTGGCACGATCATCGGTCTGACCATACCAGGTTTTGTACATTTTCAAGTATCTAATCTGACACCATTTTTTGTATTTCCCCTCTCAGCAATTTTCATGACGATATTCCTGATAGCCGAGACATTTTTTGGCTGGGAAACAGCTACTTTTTTAGCAGAAGAGACAAAAGACGGAAAAAGAGTCATGCCCAAAGCATTGATATTTGGTACAATAATCATCGGACTGATATCGATGCTTTTTGTGATCAGTTCATTAGGCGCAATGAATTGGAAGCTATTCGGTCAATCAACAGCACCATTGGCAGATCTGAGCAGATTATTCTATGGAGATTTAGGTATGAAAATAGTTACATTGATGGTTTATCTGGCAATAATAGGCTCTGTTGCAGGATGGATAGTGTCTGCCCCAAGATTGATTTTAGCTATGGCAAGGGATAAGCTTTTTTTAAGTAAATTCTCAAAAATACATAAAAAATATAACACCCCCCACTATGCAATAGCGCTTCAGACAATTCTGACAAGCGTAATTGTCATAATAGGTGCAGGGTCTTATAACACATTACTATTGCTTCTTGTTCCTATTGTGCTATTGATATACTCTTCAGTAATATCTAGTGTCATTGTTTTAAGATACAAACTGCCAAAACTCAAACGTTATTACAAAGTGCCGTTTGGAAAGATAGGGCCCATAATAATTGTCTTGATCTTAATCTCGCTTATAATAGCATGGCTGACTCATGAAAAAGGGGCAGCACACTCCTTGATATTAGGCGCATCGATCATTTTGACAGGCATACCTGTTTATTTCTTATTAGATATGTATTATAATCCCAAGACGATAAGGTTAGTCAACAACCTGCTTGCAGATTTTAATCTGATAACTGAGAAGATAAGTCTGCCGATAGCTATCAGAAAAAAAGTCATTAAGTTCATGGGTGATATAAAAGGCAAAACAATCTTAGAATTTGGATGTTCAGTAGGTACATTGACAATGCATCTTGCAGAAGAAGTAGGTAAAAAAGGAAAGATATACGCTACAGACATATCTGAAAGAGGTTTATCCATCACAAATAATAGGTTAAGAAAAAAAGGCCACAAGCATGTAAAAACATTGCATGATCATCATCACCATAGCAGGATACATCCTGATGTTCCTAATGTGGATGCTGTTGTATCTGTAGGCGAATTGGGATATCTTAAGGATCCAAAAAGGGCATTGACAGATATCAATAGCAGACTAAAGATAGGTTCAAAGATATGTTTTTTGGATTATGATAAATTCTTTGACATAATACCTGCAGTTGAATGGCTTGAAGATGATAATAAGATTAAGGACATCTTTAAGCAGACAGGATTTGAAGTTAAGATTGAGAGAAGGCAGGGATTTGCATGGACATATGTTTATGTGCATGGCAAGAAAGTTAAGAATATGAAATAAACTATATCTCTATCATATATTTGATAAACTAATTATAGAAATGATCGATACTGCAAGATTACCTGCTTGCATCAGCCTGTCTTTCTACTTCTAATTTCTTAGAGATTGCAGTAGAATTTTGGCTTAAGTGATAAGCATTCATTATCTCATCTGCTAAACATTCTACAATTGATTTCTTAGAATTGAATGATTTTTGATAAGAACCTTGGGTCATATACTTCAAAGCCTGATCTATCCTTCTCTGAGGAGAACACTCAACAGCCTTTGGATAACGGGCTCCACCATATTCGATAGTTATTAGCTCCTCTCTCTGTGCAGCATTTTCCAAAGCCTTTACAAAGACCTCAATCGGATTTTTCTTTGTTTTGGATTCTATGATCTCAAATGCTTTCTCAACAATCTTATAACTAGTATTTGCTTTACCTGTAACATTATAGCTGGACTTAAAGTGTTTGCTGCTCTTATGCCCAGGTACCATAATCTTATTTATCAATCTTTCAACAATGAATGTTCTTGATTTATGAAATCTGTTGCCTG
>JBDRQV010000004.1:0-7228 GCA_043826105.1 Nanobdellota archaeon
AAATTTAGATATTCCACGTTTACGTTCACTAAATATAATCGGACTTTCACTAATTCTGAATCTCATTTTATGCGCATAATACAAAAAACCAACCTGGAAGGTGTAGCCTTGGAACATATCTTCCTTAATGTCTGGCTTGACTTTTTCAAAGACAGTTTTTTTTATTGCCCTAAATCCGCTGCTCCAATCCTTGATTTTGTTGTTGCTTAGCATAAATCCAATAAAAATATTTCCGAAATAGCTAATAAGTTTTCTATGGATGCTCCAGTTATTTGGAATCCCACCTCCCTTCACATATCTTGAGCCAATAACAAGATCATACCCTTGGGTTATTTTAGAGAGCAACATGGGAATATCATTCGGATTATGAGAAAAGTCAGCATCCATCTCAATCAATATATCCGCTTTCAGTTTTTGAACAGCATAATCCATACCTTTAAGGTAAGCATTTCCAAGACCTGCTTTATCCAGGTTGTTCAGTAAAAAGACTTTATTATTGTTGAATTCTTCAACAATCTTACCGGTTTGGTCAGGAGAGTTATCATCGACAACTAAAATCTTAATGACAAATCCCTTAACTTTTATATTAATTAACTGTTTTAACAATAATAATATGTTTTCAGCCTCATTATAAGTGGGAACTATTATGACAGCACGCATTTTATATCTCAAGGATAATTTTCTTTTCCTTCTCATTTATGTCTTTGACATATTTATGCCCCTTAAGTTTTTCCTTTATATCTTTGAATGGTATCTTTTCTTTTGCTTTCAATAATTCTTTTATCAAATGGCCAATAAGTTCATAGTTCAAGTAGATGAGTTCTCCTTTTTTTTGGGACTCATCAGCAGATTTAAGTAGACCCTCAATTCTCAGTTCCTGATTCTTTATGATAGATTCAAGTTTCTCTTTTTCTTTTAGATGCTTATTTTCGGTTGGTTTTGATATGCAAAGCAGATTGATATTTTTTTCAATTGTAGAATTAAAACTTTCTTCCTCAACAAATTTCATTTTGCTGGAACTAAGCTTGAAAGGAGTAATTTCAATTGAATTATCTGTCTTATAGAAAAACCCATTTGGAATGGTCTTTTTTATCTCCTGTATTACATCATGTAATCTTTTAATTTCCTTATCTTCTAGGGATGTCTTTTTCCCATCAATATTGCTTCTGCAGCAAATCTCCTCTGCATAGCTGCCGCCAAGCCCGAGATCAGTTGCAAGAGTTATAACAACAGAGCTTTTTTCTGAAGATTCCAAAAGTTTTCTGAGTTCACTTTCGTTTATTTGCAAGAAATCATAATCTTTTTTAGGATAGGAATAGAGAACGCTTGGCCTAATTATCCTTGATCCAAATCCTTTATAGGTCACGGCCATAATTATTTTTTCATCAAGATCACAAAGGATAATATTTCCAGGGCTGAACAATTCGATATAAATCTTTTTGTTATTTTCCAGCTCTATTTCAACAATTCTCTCAAATTCTTTTTGCACTATGTTCTTTATTCTAGAATTGCTGACATGTTTCCTGAGAGCAAGTGCAAAATTATCAGTTACCTCTCCTATATCTTTTGTTTCAGTCAAATACAATATTCCAGGAAGTAGAACTCTTAAATATTTTTTACCTATGCTAGGCACATGGAGCTGAAACAGGAAATCTTTGCCTTTTTGAAATACCTTATCTAATTTTGCTCCCGAGAGGATCTGCAGCTCTTTTAGCAAAAAAAATAAGTCAAGTGAAGTGATATCTTTTTTCATATGTTATTGGTTGGAAGATATATATTAATAATTATCTAAAAGCCGAGACTAAGGCATCCTCTTTTAACATAAGGATACAGAAATGGTTCCATTCGACTTCAAGATTTGAAAATCAGACAATCAATAAAAATCCAAAATACTCCTCTCTTTAATGTGGGGATAGAACATCTGGTCCGATTGTCATTATTTATTTTACTGTGACTGATTTAGCGAGGTTTCTAGGTTTATCTATGGGAAGCCCTTTTTCCAACGCAAGATAATAGGTCAGAAGCTGGCCAACAATGGCTGAAAGGATTCCAAATTTACCATCATTTGATGTGGTGACCTTGATATCGCCTTCAAGCTCGTTAGTGATCTTGATTATCTTTGCTCCTCTTGCTTCAACTTCTTTTGTATTAGAAAGCATTGCATAGTCTTTGTTGCTTATAAGAGATATTACAGGGGTTCCCTTCTCAATCAAAGCAATTGTCCCATGCTTTAGTTCCCCGCCCATCATTCCCTCTGCATGTACATATGAGATCTCTTTTATCTTAAGGGCAATCTCCCTTGCTACGGGATAGCTAAGACCCCTCCCAAGAACATAGATATCCCTATCAGTTGATATCCCCTTTGCAATTTCTCGGATTTTATCCTTCATCATAAGTACTTTCTCTATCTTTTCTCCGAGGTCAGTTAAATCAATCCTGAACCCAAATTCCTTAGCTAGTGATAGTATCATCGTAACCTGATTTACGAATGATTTGGTGGCTGCAACGCAGATCTCCTGGCCCGCAAGAATATTCAGAGAAATCTCAGATGATCTCTGTACTGTTGAGTATGGGACATTGACTATCGATACAATTTTTGCACCTCTTTTTTTTGCATATTTGAGTGCTTCAATGATATCCATTGTTTCTCCTGACTGCGACACAGCAATTACTAATGTATCCTGATCAGCTGATACGAAATGCTCGAATTCACTTGCAATTACTGCTTGTGCATCCTTGCCGCATTTATGCAGATAATATACTCCAAGCAGCGATGCATGGTAGCTTGTCCCTGCAGCAACAAATATTATCTTTTTTGCATTTTTCATTAGGGATACAAACCTGTTATAATTTTCTTTTTGGTCAGTCATTAGGCTTATTAGGAGTCTATTTACAGCCATAGGCTCCTCCATTATTTCCTTTATCATGAAGTGCTCATAGTTCTCAGTTGTGCTCTCTTCCTGTTCCCATTTGAATGTCTGCACTTCTTTTTCCAGTGCAGTCCCATTTTTGTCATAGAACTGGAATGAATCATTTCCAATTACAGCGAACTCATCATTCTCAAAAAATATTGCCATATTGGTAACATCTGAAAATGCGTAAATGTCTGAAGCAATATAATTAGCATCTGCTCCAGGGCCCAAAACCAGAGGCGAATCTCTTCTTAAAGCGTATATATTTGAATCTCCATCAACTAAGACAAGAAGTGCGAATTCACCCTTGATCTCTTTTATAAAATTTGAGCATGCCTTTATCATATCATTCTGCTTGAGCTGTTCAAAGAAATAATGCGCAGCAACTTCTGAATCGGTTTCGCTTAAAAAAACATGTCCCTTTTTTATCATTTGTTTTTTTAATTCTTCATAATTTTCAAGGATACCGTTATGGACAATAGTCACATTGCCGTATCGGTGAGGATGTGCATTTGCTTCTGTTACACCTCCATGCGTAGCCCACCTCGTATGTGTTATGATTCTTTTTGTTTTCTCATTTGTATTTGGAACAGATATATGGCCAATTTTTTTGCTGAGAGTTTTTCCGTAGGCATATCCAAATGAGTCATAGCCCCTGTATTCAAGTCTTTTGAGCCTTCTTATCGCATCCCGCACATAGAAGTCATTCTTTGAGTTAATTCCGACTATTCCACACATTGAATCTCACCTTATTAATATTTATAACTATTATAGACAACAAAATCAAGAATGCACCGACTAGACCTATTCCTGGAAATTTTTCGCCTATAAGATAACTTATCATTATTCCAAACACTGCTTGGCTTACCCCCAGGATACCAACGATGTTTGCTTCTAAAGCCATGGCACCAAGATTCAGCAGATAATAGGCAGCTACATTACCAAGTGCCATAATAAACAAGATTATCCACATTTTCATGGAAAATAAGTAAATCTTTTCATAAATAAATGCAAACGGCAAGAATAAGACACCTCCGAAAAGACTGAAGTAAAATAATCTTGATTTAATATCAACATTTCTTAGATCCCTTATTAGGATAACATATACAGAGTTTAAGATTGCCGAGAGCAAAGCAAATGATATCCCTAAATCAAGCATAGATAGATCAGGCTTGAAAATTATCATGGCTCCTATTATGGCAAGAAAGGTTGAAAAAACTATCTTAGCTGTAATTTTTTCATGCAAAAATAGCCAACTGAGAACAAGAACAAAAATTGGAGTTATCTGCAAGAATGTTGAGGCATTTGCATAACTGGTGTTGATGAAGGAAAGTGCAATAAATATGACCATCAGGCCATAACCAAAAAAACCAGCGATGAATAGTTTTCCTAATTGCTTTTTTGATACTTTCAGGAAATCCATTCCTTTGGCGCCAAAGACAAAAAAAAAGATTAGGCATGCAATGGTCAGCCTGAACGAAACCTGGGTTATAACTCCGAGTTCTTTATTTAAGTCTCGTGTCATTAGCCCCATTGTTGAGAATATTAACGCTGCGAATATAACAAATGCTTCTGCCCTTAAATTCATTCTATATCTTTCCTCACTATCTCTCCAGGGAGTGTTGATTTATCCGGCCATATCTTTCTTCCGGGATAAATGGATGTATTAATCCCAGTATGGACGCCGTCAGCAATTATGGCTCCAAGTTTTCGTCTTGTCGAATCCACCAGGTCGTTCTTCACAAAGCTATGGACATTAGAATCATCATGCCTGAGATTGGCAGTGATTGTACCTGCAGCGATGTTTACATTATCACCAAGGA
Source organism: Nanobdellota archaeon (assembly GCA_043826105.1). Classification (GTDB taxonomy): domain Archaea; phylum Nanobdellota; class Nanobdellia; order Woesearchaeales; family DATDXC01; genus JBDRQV01. Next base: position 4,736 of record JBDRQV010000004.1, read on the forward strand.
CAGAATCGCCGATATATGACAAATGGCCGACAGAACAATTATCACCGATTATTGAATTTTTCACCTCAACTGCATTTCCGATCTTGCAATTGTCTCCGATAGTCGAACATCCGCGGATATAGCAGTTCGGTCCGATACTGCAATTCTTGCCAATGATTACGTTTCCTTCTATATATGCACCAGACTTTAGAATAGAGCCTTTACCTAGTTTTATATTGCCTTTGACAGTTGCTCCTTTTTCGATTTCACCTTCAATTTTAGGCTTTATGTCTTTTAGCAGCATCTCATTTGCATCAAGTAGACTCCATGGATAAGTTATAGGAACCCACGAGGTTGCCTCTTCAACAGCAACTGTTTGCTTAGACTCAACTAAATAATTAATAAAGTCAGTTATTTCGAATTCGCCTCTTTCAGATTTTATGAGCTTATGCCTGAATATGAAATTATCCAAGACCATAATTCCACAATTAGCATATCCTTTCCTTAACCCAGGTTTTTCTTTTAATTCATCAACTCCCTTATTCTTAATTATTACCTGGCCAAATCTGCTGAGATCCTCAGTTTCCTGCACAAGCAGGCAATACTTATGTTTAGTGCATTTTTTTATGTCCTTGCCGCAGTAAATATCATCACCAAGAAGGACAAGGAAGCGCTCTTTGAGAAAATCCTTTGCAAGCAGCAAAGCATTACCATTTCCATCCTGCGTTTTCTGATATAAATATCTTATCCGTATCTTTCCAAATTTTTTCCCTACAAAATCTCTGATCATATTATCCTTGTATCCAACTATAATGATAGCTTCAGTTACAATGTCCTGAAGCTCCGACAAAGTATGCTCAATAATTGTTTTTCCAGCGACTTTCAGAAGTACTTTTGGTTTGGCTAAAGTCAAGGGAAATGTTCTCGTGGATTTTCCAGCAGCAAGTATTACGCATTGCATTCTAGTTCGCCTCCTTTTTTATTTCATTAGCAATGTCTTCAGCTAGTTTCCTTATCAGTATTTCATCACTTCCCTCAATCATTACCCTGGCTTTCATCTCTGTTCCTGAATATCTTATGAGATGTCTGCCTTTACTTCCAAGCATTTTTTCAGCATATTTTACCTTTTGCTGGACAGAAGACATTTTTTCTATTGGTTTTTTATCTTTTACATTTACGCTAATTATGACCTGAGGATATTTCTTAAGGCAGCTGGAAAGGATGGACAACGGCAAATTTTTCTCTTTCATGATCCTTAAAATCTGGAGAGCAGCAATCATTCCATCACCTGTTGTATTGTGATCTGAAAATATGATATGGCCTGAAAATTCACCGCCAAGATTATTTCCTGAGTTATTCATTTCTTCTATAACATATCTATCTCCATTTTTAGTTCTTATGATATGCCCATCATGCTTCCTGATTAAATCATCAAATGCAAGATTTGTGTATTCAGTAACTACAATAGTATTATTTTTCAGCATCTTTTTTTCAAGGAGATATAACCCTGACATCGCAAGGATATGGTCTCCGTCAAGGATATTCCCATTTTCATCAACCAGTAAGACCCGATCCGCATCTCCGTCTAATGTAATTCCAAGATCAGCTTTCTGTTTTAGGACCTCAGTTCTGACATTTTCAGGATGGAGAGCACCACAATCAAGATTTATGTTGTTTCCATCCGGTGTGTTATTTAGCGGATATACAATAGCTCCAAGTTCCTTGAGTATCAAAGGGGCTACCTTATACGCAGCTCCGTTTGCGCAGTCGAGCACAATTTTTAATCCTTTCAAGGAAAGATTCATTATGGTTCCTTTTGCAAACTCAATATATCTTCCAGCTGCATCGTCTATCCTATAAGCTCTGCCAATCTCTTTTGCGCCAATGTGCTCAGATTTTATATTGTTGGTGAGAACCAGTTCCTCAATTTTTTCCTCCACCTTATCAGGAAGTTTTTTTCCGTCTCTGTCAAAGAATTTGATGCCATTGTCTGTCCAGGGATTATGCGATGCAGAGATCATTATTCCGGCATCTGCTGCAAAACTCCTTGTCAGATGAGCCACAGCAGGGGTCGGCATAGGTCCAACAAGCAGAACATCAGCACCCATAGAAGTTAGCCCGGCAGTTATTGCATTCTCAAGCATATATCCAGAAAGCCTGGTATCTTTTCCAATCAAAAAAACTGCCTTTTTTTTGCTGCCAAGAACAATCGCAGCAGCTCTGCCCAAGAGAAGGGCAATTTCTGCTGTAACAGGATATTTGTTTGCAACTCCTCTTACTCCGTCTGTACCGAATAATTTCATATACAGAAGGCATGAAAAATGATTTATAAACTTAATTCAAAACAAGTTCATAACATAACATGTAATTAAGACAATATTCTCATATAATCAGTTAATTACGATTTATATGACTTAAAAAATAATTTTATGGAAAAATACGCCCTTAATTTGTATTATATTTTAATTTATGATTTTTTATAATTTGATACTGCTAAAAAAATATATAAATATT
>JBDRQV010000005.1:0-9525 GCA_043826105.1 Nanobdellota archaeon
GTTTATAATGGCAGGAAGCGGAGATATGGAACTCAGGATCATAGAAAAAGCAGCAGAATTAGGCATATCACATAATATATTTTTTACAGGTTTTTTAAGGGGTGATGAAGTAGATAAGGCATATCAGATGGCAGATGTATTTGTTATGCCCTCTGTCTCTGAGCCTTTTGGCATAGCTCCACTAGAATCATTGACAAACAGCACTCCAGTCATAATCTCAAAACAAAGCGGAATATCAGAGATATTGAAAAATTGCTTAGTCGTTGATTTTTGGGATATAGATGAGATGACAAACAAGATAATGGCATTGCTTAAATATCGATCCCTTAATGAGACATTAGTTGAAGAAGGTTTTGCAGAGGTAAGAAATTTTAAATGGCAGGATGCTGCAAAAAAATGTATAGATATCTATAAGATGACAGGTGCAACATAATGGTATCAGTATGTATGTATTTTCAGGTGCATCAGCCATTCAGGCTGAGAAAATATTCTATCTTCGATATAGGCAACAATGCAAACTATTTTGATGCCAACAAAAACGATGAAGTATTGAAAAAAGTAGCTTCCAAATGTTACATCCCTGCTAACAATGTCATAATGGACCTGATAAAAAGGACAGACGGTAAATTTAAGGCAGCATACAGCTTATCAGGTGTTGTCTTAGAGCAATTTGAAAAGGCCTCTCCGGATATCATAGAAAGTTTCAGGAAACTTGTAGATACAGGTTGTGTCGAACTGTTGAATGAGACATATTATCATTCTTTATCATTCATGTTCTCAAAAGATGAATTCAGGCAGCAAGTGATGATGCATAACAAAAAGATCAAAGAATTATTTGATGTCAAGCCAAAAGTTTTCAGGAACACAGAACTTATCTATAACAATGATATAGCAAAGGAAGCTCAGGAGATGGGCTTTAAAGGCATACTTGCAGAAGGTGCCGACCATATTCTAGGTTGGAGAAGCCCAAATTTTATCTACAGGCCAAAAGATCTGAAGATAAAATTATTGTTGAAGAATTACAAGCTTTCAGATGATGTTGCTTTTAGATTTGGTGAAAAGAGCTGGTCAGAATTTCCATTGACAGCTCCAAAATTTAGCCAATGGGTCAATAAGGTCAACGGAAATGGCAATGTAGTCAATCTTTTCATGGACTACGAAACATTCGGAGAACACCAATGGGAGGATAAAGGTATCTTCGAATTCTTAAGGCATATGCCTCATGAAATATTAAAACATCCTGATAATGATTTCATAACTCCTTTTGAAGCCACTGAAAGATACGGCCATGTGGCTGAGCTTGATGTGCCTCACTTAGTGAGCTGGGCTGATACAGAAAGAGATCTTTCAGCATGGCTCGGAAATAAGATGCAGCAGGAGGCCATCAGGACCCTTTTTGAGCTTGAAAAAGAGATAAAAGAGTCTGGCGATTTACAGCTTATCGATGATTGGCGCAAGCTTCAGATAAGTGATAATTTTTATTACATGTGTACAAAATGGTTTGCTGATGGTGATGTGCACAAATATTTTAATCCTTTTGACAGGCCTCACGATTCGTTCATAGCATTCATGAATGTAATCCAAGACTTAAAGATCAGATTAGATAAAAACTTAGTGGAGGTGAAAAAATGAAAATAGCAGAACTAAAAAAGAAAGCCAAAAAATTGGGTGTAGACTCAAAAGGCATGAAGAAAAAAGTAGACATAATAAAAGCTATGCAGAGAGCAGAAGGAAATTTTGATTGCTTCGGAACTGCAGCAGACTACTGTGATCAGATGTGTTGTGCTTGGCGAAGCGATTGCCTGAAAAAGTAATCACTTACAAGTTAAACACCAATATTATATATAGGTAAACCTATGTATAAAGAATTGAGGTGAGAAAATGGGGAGAAAAAGTGGCTTAGATATACTTAGAGATGTGGATGAAGATAAATATTTCTGGGTTAACAACGGGCCGGCGATCAGTAACATTGCAGGATTAAGTGATGTACTGAAAGTTATGAGCGATGAGACATTTAAACACCACGTTACAGATGACAGAAATGATTTTTATAACTGGATAAGATATGTTGTGGATGATGAAGTTTTAGCAAGAGATATACAGAAGATAAATACCCAGACAGAGATGTCAGATGCCATAGCTAGACGGATTGCAGAGATCAAGTCTGGTTCAACACAAAAAATTAAAGAGATGATCCATCCAAAGGCAAAGAAAAAATCCAACCCGCATAAACTGATTACTAGGCCAGTTAAATCACATAAGCAGAAAATACATAATCAGAAATTACATAAACAGAAAAGATATATCGTTCCAAATCAGAAAACACATATACGCTCAGAACAGTCAGCAATCAGCTCAACTGATGCAGATAACAGGTTGTTTACTGGCAATGAGACTATAATCGCAGTATCAGCTTTAGTGATTGTAGTGGGTTTCTTGAATTTAGGAACTTCAGTGACAGGGGCAGTAGTAGGTGCAGGAGAATTATTATGGGGAGGACTTTTGATTTCAGGGGCGTTGATAGCATTGTCATTAGCTATAAGGAAAGAACTCAGAAAATGAATAGGCTAGCAGATTATTTGTTCGAAGCATCTTGGGAAGTATGCAATAAAGTAGGCGGCATCTATACAGTCATCACATCAAAAGCAGCCAACATACAGGGATATTATAAAGATAATTATTATCTGATCGGCCCGTATTTCCCAAAAAAAGCACACGGTGTCTTTCAGGAAGATATCCCTCCTGAAAAATTGAAAGGTGTTTTTAAACAATTAGAAAATGAAGGCATATCCTGCCATTTCGGTACGTGGGTGGTAAAGGGAAATCCCAAAGTTATATTATTAGAATTCTCAAAATACATACCGAACAAGAATAGTATAAAGACTAAACTATGGGACGATTATAAGATCGACTCACTCTATACTGAGTTCTATGATTTTGACGAGCCAGTGATCTGGGCAAATGCTGTAGGCAGATTATTGGAAGAGTGCAGAAATTCTTTTCAGGGCAAGATAGTTGCACAATTTCATGAATGGTTGAGCGGTGCGGCCATATTATATCTAAAGAGCCATAAGGTAAGCATAGGCACAATCTTTACAACACACGCAACTGCTTTAGGCAGAGCAATAGCCAGCAGCGGACAGGATATTTATGGTATGTTGGGCAATATAGATCCTGAACAAGAAGCCCAAAAATTAGGTGTAAAACCAAAGCATCAGCTAGAGGCAGCTTCAGCAAAAAATGCAGATGTTTTCACAACAGTTTCTGAGATAACAGGGATAGAGGCTGAAAAATTGTTAGGCAGAAAACCAGATGTACTTTTGCCAAATGGTTTGGACATACATAAATTTCCAACTATTGATAAGCTATCTATAAGGCACAATCTCTTTAAAGCAAAGGTATTTGACTTCCTGATATATTATTTTTTCCCACATTACCCATTTGATCTGGATAATACATTGGTCTATTTCCTGGCAGGCAGGCATGAGTTCCGTGACAAAGGCATAGATATGTACATAAATGCCCTTGCATTATTGAATCAAAAGCTAAAAAAAGAGAAGAGTAAAAGGACAATAGTTGCATTTTTCTGGGTTCCTGGCAATATACAAGGGATAAAGCCAGAAATTCTAGAGAACAAAAGGAATTATGAAGATATTGCAGATAGTATCAGCGATGAGATAAAGAACATCCAGCATAGGTTAGTTCATTCATTGATAACAAAGAAGAAGATAGATGAATTCTCTATATTTGATGAAGAGCTGGACGAAGAATTAAAATCAAAGATAATGAGATTCAAGTCAACAGAGATAAATCCTCCACTTTCAACACATAATCTTTATGATGAAAATCATGATGATATCTTAAATGGGATCAAGGCTGTAGGTTTAAATAACTCAGCAGATGATAAAGTAAAAGTTGTTTATTATCCTATATATCTGACAGGAGCAGACGGATTACTGGATACAAGCTATTATGAAAGTATGACAGGTAGCCATCTAGGTGTATTTCCATCATATTATGAGCCTTGGGGTTATACACCATTAGAATCTGCAGGTTTGGGTGTTCCTGCAATAACTACAGATCTGGCAGGATATGGGAGATTTATCAAATCTAAACTTACAGGTGATTGTCCCGGAATATATGTTATAAGCAGGTTTAATAAGAGCTATGATGAGTCTGTAAAAGAACTAGCGGAAAAGATGTATGAATTTGCAAGCTTGCCAGATAGGCAAAGGGTATATTGCAAGACTCATGCAAGGAGAACAGCCGAGATTACAGATTGGGGTCTTTTGATAGGGAATTACATTAAAGCACATAATCTGGCTGCTAAAAAATTATGATAGTTGAACATTCTTTTAAAGGATTAAGCATAAAGAAAGAAGTAGCCGATCCATCGATAATTTTATCTAACAAACTAGGTGGTTATTTCTTCTTAGGCAAGAAAAGCAGATATAATGGCCTATTCTTTTATGAAAATAATGATATGTATAAAGTGATACATAAGATAAATATTGATAATAAGATAAATATTCTAAAAAATAACTTTGTCGGATTTGAGACAAGAGGAAAAATAAATGAAAAATTCTTCATGCCTTATGGCCAAAACTCTTTTGTTTATGAACTAAACAAGGAAGCTGTTATCGAACTGGTTCTTGATATAAGAAAAAGCTATTCTTCTCCTGAATTTGGAAGACACTACTCTGTCTTTTCAGAAAAAGGAAAAACGATCATAAACTATTATCAGGATGACGGATTAAACTGTTATCTAGTCATAGATCAGCAGGATTTTGAAAAAATAGAAAGATGGGTCGAAGAAGAATATGAAACAGATAAAGGCAGAAATTCCCCTCCCTATTCAGGGTATGTATTTTCAGCTATAATTCTAAAAGGAAAAAGGCTCATATTTTCTTTTTCATCTGATAAAGATAAGGCAATAAAAGAGAACGATCGTGTCATCAATAATCTGGATAGGTTAAAAGAAAAGCAAAAAAAAGAGATAAGCCATATCTATTCTCTATGCAGCCATATAAAAGATAAAGATCTGAAGATAGCATATCTTTGTGCCTTGACTTCATTATATAACCTTGATGTAGATATAGGCGGAAAAGAAGGTATATTTGCAGGATATCCTTGGTTTTTTCAATTTTGGGCAAGAGATGAAGCGATATCTTTAAAGGCTTTGAGCTATATTAAAAAAGTTGATAAGATACTAGACAGGCTGGCTGAGAACCCATATTTCAATTATCAGGGAAGTGATTTTAGGTCAATAGATGCTTTGGGTTGGATAGCAGAAAGGTCATTAGATCTCGGAAAAAAGATAGATATGGATCATTCTGGAGAATTGATATATAATGGTGCAAAAGAGACATGGATGGATACTATTGACAGAAGCGGTGCAAGAATCGAAGTACAGGCACTATACCAAAAGGATAAAGATCTGATCAGAAAAAAATTCTGGGATGGGTCATACCTTAAAGACGGTTCTGAAGATGAGACGATAAGGCCGAATCTGTTCATAGCTGCTTACATATGTCCTGAATTACTATCTAAAGAAGAATGGAACACATGTTTCCAGAATGTCTTACCTAAGTTATGGCTTGATTGGGGAGGTCTATCGACAATAGATAAAACCGATCAGCTATTTCAAAATAATCACACAGGACAAGATACAAAAAGCTACCATGATGGCGATTCGTGGTTTTATCTGAACAATATGGCTGCTTTGGTGATGAATCGGATTAATAAAAGATTATTCTCAACATATATCAAGAAAATATTATCAGCATCCAAAGAAGAGATATTATGGAAAGGAGCTGTAGGTTGTCATGCAGAACTCAGTTCAGCCGATAAACTCAGTTCAGAAGGATGTTTAAGCCAGGCCTGGAGCGCTGCAATGTTTATTGAATTAGTAGATGAGCTTAATAAAAACAATTAAATTTATAAATAATTCTTAGATTACGTCTTATGTATGCCAGCGTGGGACAATCTGGTACTCCGATGGCCTTGAGACGTTAAATTTGCCTTAGCAGATTTATAGCGATTGAAAGCCATTTTCCTTCGGGATATCTCGGTTCAAATCCGAGCGCTGGCGTTCTTATTCTCCTCTTAAATCTAAAAACCTTCTAACAGCAGGCAGATGATCCAGCTCAACAGCTTCTTTTATATTATGAGGTATCCCTTCTTTAGGATTATCTCCATATATTTGCCAAAATAGGTTATTTGTAAAACTTAGTTTCTTATTAAGTGTATTTAATGAATATAATATGCCTTTCAGATCATCAAATGATGCAGACTTTATTCTTGGACTGATATATCTCAAAGTCTTATGCAGATCAAAAATTGCTTCTGCAAACCATATCCAGTATTCACCATTTGGAAAAAAATCCCTATACCTGCCGTCATGATCATAAAATTTCCCAGGCACATGACATAGGTCTGCAACTGCTGTAAGAGAGATTACATTCCTTGTCGATGCGATAAACTCGCTTAAACATTCACCTACATTTCCACCAAAAATAAAACCCTTATCTATACCTATATCAAAACTTAACTTATCTATCATCTCAACATTAGCATTATCAATACTTCCCCTATAAAACTCTGTTGTCTCAACACTGATAAATTTAGCTGGATCAAATCCTTCAAGATATCTCGCAAACTCTTCTGGAAAATTCCAATATCTTTTTTCATCTGCTATTTTTTCCTGTCTTTTATGATCATGGTCTTTAGGCAGGGCCAATAAACATAAAGAAGATGTATCTGATATAGAAGATAAGAATATCCTCTCATTGAGATAATGTAATGCTGTCGCATATAGGTATAATATATCTTTTTCTGATTGGGCACTTCCTATCGACAAAAGCTGTTTTTTTATGGTGTCTTCAACAATATCTCCAGAATATCTATATGGCCTTTTTTTCTGTGCAAAAACTCCCCATGAAGGATGCACCCAGATGTAAATTCCATTATTGGCAGAATCTCTATATTGACCAGGATTCTGAACAGCATATTCTAAATTTTTTAGCATTGAACTCAGCCAATTTAACCTCTTTTTATTATGGTAAGTTGGATAAGTTTAAAAAATTAGCTAATGTATCATCAGAAGAAAAAGCAAATTTTGTATGATCAGATCATTTCTTGACAACAAAATTCAAAAACATATTTCTTGCTAAAACAAACAAAGGAAATATTTCCAGCCTGCCTAGCAGCATCAAAAGGATAAGTACTGTTTTACAGATCCAATTCAACTCAATCAGATTGATTGTCTGCAGGCCAACAGTTCCTAATGCTGAGAAAACTTGAAAAGAAGAATCCAAAAACCCATATCCAAAAAGCATAAATATTATAGTACTAACAATCAACAATAGAACATATGCAGCTACAAAAATATACACGATAAATATGTTTTCCTCATCAACAGGCTTTTTACCCACTTTAAACGGAAGCACTGCATGTGGTGGACTCATCAGCTTTCTTACCAACCATGGTATTGACTTAAAGATATATACCAGTCTGAAAGTCTTGATACCCCCTGATGTAGAAGCTGTATTGCCTCCTATGACCATGCTTATCATAGTTATAAGTATCACTAATTGGGGCAAGGTAGCGATAGGCGTTAGAGCATATCCAGTAGTGGTCATAGCTGAGATGATTTGAAAAGCAGCTTCTTTAAAATTCAATACAATCATCGATATAAAGATAAATGTTGCAATCATTATCAGGAAAACATTTTTTTCAAAACCAGAAAGAAACTCTTTTAATTTCAATCTTAAAATATTATTATGGGCAATAAATGAGATTGCACCAATGATCATCAATAAGCATAATACAAAAAATTGCGCATCATTCAGCAACAGTTGATTTTTTACTATAAATCCACCAGTAGATATTGAAGTAAATGACATGCTTATAGATTCAAAAAAACTCATACCTGTTACATATAGGAGCATAATTCCCAAGATAGTATAGAACGAGTATATCAATAATATATCCCTTATAGATTTTCTCAGGTTTGGCTCTAATCTTTCTGAAAAACCCTGCGCCTGATATAATGAAACACTTTCTCCAGGCTCAGAATCATGAGTATGTATCCTCAATCTTGAGAATATGAACAGGAAGACCATTATAATGCCTATGCCCCCCATCCATTGTGTTTCAGCTCTCCAGATAAGCAAACTTCTCGGAAGGTCTTCAACAGCAGAATACAATGTCAAACCAGTTGTAGTGAATCCTGAAATAGATTCAAACAATGCATCTAGAAAATTATAATTAAAAGAAGGCAAAAAAGTTATTGCACTTATCAATGGCAATATTATAAATGATATCGCAACTATCATAAGTGCTTTTTTAAGGTCTAAAATAGTATCATTGCTTTTGATCATTCCATCCAATTTTATAAATGCCAATCCTAATAATAATGAAATAAAGAAAGTGACTATGAACAAAGTTGGGTTTTCACCATATATCAATGCAGTTATGATCGGTATAATTCTAAAGAAAGAAGATATGATGAGGATATAGCCCAAATACTTCACTAAAACTTTCATTTTCCTGTTATAACATTCAATACTTCTTGCAGTTGCTTTGTCTTGACAGCAACCAACAAAACATCTCCTTCTTCAAGTATAGTGCCCTTTTTAGGGATTATAAGGTCACCGCTTCGGTATATAGTTGCGACAACAGCATTTTTTATCTCAGCCTTCTTGCCTATTAATTTGCTGTCCTTAGACATTGTTTGTTGGATTATCTGGACATCTCCTTTTCCAAGTGCTGCAATTATCCTTTCATCTCCCCATTGATATAACAACCTTTTTATGGCAGCAACACTTGTGCCTACAGAAGAAACAATAGATGTTATACCTAATTTTGTGAACAGTTCATCATTTCCAGGCGATCTGACCAATGATATGATCTTAGAAACTTTTTCACTTTTTGCAATCTGACAGATCATCAGGTTTGTTTTGTCATCATTCGTGACAGCAACGATAGCATCTGCTTTTTTGATTCCTGCTTCTTTTAGTATGCTTAGATCAACACCATCTCCAAGAACTACCAATGCTTCAGTTTTACTAGCTAGGTCTTTTGCCCTTTTCTCATCACTCTCAATTAAAGTGATATCGTGATCTTTAGCCAATAGGTTCGCAGTTGTAAGGCCTGTTTCTCCTCCACCTACTATGATTATCTTCATAACACAATATTAGCATAACTGGTATTTAAACTTTCTGGAAAGATTTATATACTTTTAATCTTATTTAACGATAAAGGTACGGGGACACACAACAAACTCATAAAAAACTATCATTTCTTAAGGGATTAAAATGGACGCCTCTTTTCTAAAAAAGAAAATTTTGACATTAGAAGGGGATATATCTAATTTGAGCAATAAAGATATTAAAAAAAAGAAGTTGTTAGAGTTGGATAATCATAAGAAAATGCTGAAGGGTGAACCAGATGTATGAATGGGAACAAAAACAAGTAGAAAAAAGCAGGGCAAAGTCAAGAAAAGATAGATCGAGAAAAAACAGG
>JBDRQV010000006.1:0-2717 GCA_043826105.1 Nanobdellota archaeon
GGTTATCGGCCTTTCTTCTTTTAAAATGGCATATAAAGAGAAATTACAAAAAATAAATGATTATGAATGGTCGTTACCCAAAACAGTCAGGAAAGAGATGAATGTTGCAGGTAAGCTTATTGCAAATCAGGCCATATATGATGCGATGGAAGATGGTGCAATTGAACAGCTTTCAAATGTATGTTGTTTGCCCGGGGTTATTGAGCCTGTTGTTGCACTTCCGGATGCACATTTTGGCTACGGACTACCGATGGGGGCTGTTGCTGCTTTTGATGCTGAAGAAGGAATCATCTCATCAGGTTTATGCGGTTTTGACATAAACTGTGGTGTAAATTCTATCAGAACCAACCTTTCGTATAAAGAAGTCAAAGAGAAATTAAAAGAATTAATCACTGAACTATTCAATACTATACCTTGTGGTGTAGGTTCTAAAGGAAAATTAAGATTAGAAAGCAATGACTTAGACGAAGTCTTGGTCAATGGATGTGAATGGGCTGTTGAAAAAGGTTATGGTGTTAAAAAAGATTTAAAAAAGATCGAGGAGAACGGTAGGATGGAAGGGGCAGATTCTTCTAAGGTTTCAGATCTGGCTAAGAAAAGGGGAAAACCTCAATTAGGTACTTTGGGTGCAGGAAATCACTTTTTAGAGATACAAAAGATAACTGATATTTTTGATGATAAAGCTAAGGAATGGGGCATTGACCAAAAGGATCAGGTTTTGATAATGCTGCATTGTGGTTCAAGAGGCCTCGGACATCAGGTTGCTTCTGATTATCTGAAAATCCAGGAGAAAGCTGTAGAAAAATATAAGATATGGCTGCCTGATAAGCAGTTGGCATGTGCTCCTGCTAAAAGTAAAGAAGGGCTGGATTATTTTGCAGCTATGAAATGTGCTGTCAATTATTCTTTTACTAACAGATTAGTCATGACACATTGGATAAGGGAAACGTTTGAGAAAGTATTTAAAAAAGATTGGGAATCTATGGATATGCATACTGTTTATGGTATATGCCATAATGTTGTCAAGTTAGAAGAACATAAGGTTGAAGGTAAAAAAAGAGACCTATTTGTCCATAGGAAAGGAGCTACCAGAAGTTTTCCAGATCAGCCAGTCTTATTAGCAGGTTCAATGGGAACATCTTCTTATATACTGAAAGGCACTGAAATAGCCATGGAAAAAACATTTGGCAGTTCTGCACATGGTGCAGGAAGGGCGATGTCCAGGCATGGTGCTTTGCAACAGTTCAGGGGCAGTCAGATAGCTAAAGAACTATTGGCAAGAGGCATTGAGACTCGTTCACCATCTCCAAAAAGCTTAGCTGAAGAAGCTCCTAAAGCTTACAAAGATGTGGATAATGTCATAGAATCAGTCCATGGTTCAGGAATCTCTAAGAAAGTCATAAGGGTAGAGCCTATGGCTGTATGTAAGGGTTAGTTTTTTGAGTATGCTTATACCATATTCTTTTTTTCTTTAGAAAATAAAGAAAATCCATAAAAAATTTAAATTGTACCTAATAATATGTAATTAATATGGTGCGCTATCCAAAAATTTCTGATATGCTTGACAAAATTGATAGATTTGGGAATAAGCTTTGTAGGAATTGTGATAAACCAATTGCAAAAGGAAGAAGGCATTATTGCTCTGAAAAATGCATGGATGAATTTAATCGAAATAATTCATGGTATTTTGTCAGAAAGGATGTTCTAAGAAGAGATAATTATAGATGTAGCATATGCAAAAAGCGATTTAGAAAAGCAGAACTTGAGGTTGATCATATCATCCCGGTCCAAATGGGCGGTAAATTTTTTGAAAAAGCTAATCTGAGGATACTTTGCAAGGAATGCCATAGATCAAAAAGTAGATTAGATAGAGAAGTATTGGCAAATTCTAAGAATAATATCAGATCTCGATAATCTTTCCTTTTTTCCCGACATTGATCACTTTTGTATTTCCTATCTTTTCTTCAATGCCTTCTGCTTCGTGTACATGGGAGCATAATAATAGGTCAGGTTTGAATTTATCTACAGCTCTTTTTACACCTATTGATCCTGGAAAAAGGGAAGTAAACTTTTCCATCTTTGTTTCAGTAGGATGAACATGTGTTACCATTATCTTCTTCTTCAGATATTTGATCTTATCATGGCCTTTTTTTAACAGATCATAGATCTCTTTTTCTTGCAGCTGGAACAGACCGATGTTAGCTCCACCAGCACCGAAGATGCCTACATCTCCATATTTTACAGAATAACCATGTATGTTCTTCATCCCATATAATTCAGCGAGAAAATCGGCTGTTGCGACTGTTTCATGATTTCCGGGGATGAGCAGAACTTTTTCATGCCTTTTTTTGAAAGGACCTATTATGTTTTCAGTTGATGTTTCAGCTAATGTCAGATCGCCACACAAAACAACAAGATCAACTTTTTCTTTTTCTGCTCTTTCAGCAAGCTTTTCAGCCAGACCAATATCTCCATGAAGGTCTCCGGCGGCTAAAATTCTAAGTTTCTTTTCCATATCTTATAAGAATAAAGAATTATTTATCTATCTTTCTATTATTTTTTCATGACCTGTCAAATCAATTAGATTAGAAGGATGTCCTTTTTTCTCTCCTTCATATATCAAGAAATCTATTTTTGAGGCGATCTCTGAATCAAGGTCATCTTCAGATGTCATAACATCTTCATTATGTACATTGGCTGATGTTGTGATGATCGGA
>JBDRQV010000007.1:0-19552 GCA_043826105.1 Nanobdellota archaeon
ATTTTTTTCTTTTTTATTTTATATATTAATTCTAAATAATTTTGACTATCCCAAGGACTACTAAGTTATTAAACAATAAAAAAGAAAAAGTTACTCAGAAAACCTTTGCTTAAGTAAATAAGTTATTCACTGATCATCTAAAAAATCATTTGTTAATCTTTTGCAGGCTCCTATAAATGATTCTGACCCGTTTTTTGATATATCCCTTGCTTTATCTATTATCTTATCTCTTTCTTCCCTATAAAATGGTTTTTTCAATAATTTAATTTTTTTACCTTTCACTTTAAAATACATGGAATAACGTTCACAAGAAAGAAGACGTTCACTAAAATAAGTCTGAACAAATTTTTTATCAACAGGGTCAGAAAATTTCCTTAATACCTCATCATAGGAAATCCAATCTTTTATCTTTAATTTCTTGTCAAGATATTTAATAATACTTTCCGTATAATACTCTGATAGTATTCTATAGAAACCAGTAGCACAGAATTGGTTTTTTCTTGGTTTTGCACGTTGATATTCTTTTGTTTTCTTGAATTTATCTTCTTCTTTTTTAATAAATTCCATAAATTTAGTCTTCATTGGAACCTTTGCTTGACTACAATCTCTCCGATCTGTACAGCATTCAGTGCAGCTCCCTTTAGTATTTGATCTCCACAGACAAAAAATTCTAGTCCATTCTCTCCAAAAATCAGGTTCTGCCGGATTCTTCCAACTTCTACATCATATTGCTCAGATGCTGTCAAAGGCATAGGATAAACATTATTGCTGATATCATCTTTAACAACAATACCCTCAGTCTCTTCAAACATTCTTCTAACATCATCAGCATTGATTGGTTTTTCTGTTTCAACAACAATGCTCTCAGAGTGTGCCCTCATTGTAGGGATCCTTACACAAGTACATGAGATAGGAATATCATCATCTCCAAAAATCTTATGTGTTTCCCAAACCACCTTCATCTCTTCTTTGGTGTAACTGTTCTCCTGAAATTTGTCGATATGAGGTATCAAATTGAAAGGTATTGGATGTACAAAAATACTATGTCCTGGTTTTTCACCCTTCAGATACTTTTCTGACTCAGTCCTCAATTCTTCCATACCTCCATTTCCAGCGCCGCTTGTAGCCTGGTATGTAGAGATTATGACTTTTTTTAATCCATACTTTTTATAGATCTGATATAAAGGTATAGCAGCTATTGCAGTTGTACAATTAGGATTAGCAATAAGCTTAGCATCACCTATCGCATCAGGATTGATCTCAGGTATGATCAATGGAATAGCATCATCATATCTAAATGTAGATGAATTATCGATCACAACACACCCAGATTCAGTTGCTTTTGGAGCATTCTCTTTAGGCCAGCCTCCACCGATTGCAAAGAAAGCCATATCTAGTTGAGAATAGTCAACTTCATCAGCATTTTCTACTTCAATCTCACCCATTGGAGTTTTAATCTTTTTTCCAACAGACCTTTCAGAAGCATATAATCTTAATGTTTCGATAGGGAACTTCCTGTCGAATAATACCTTTAACAATTCCTTTCCAACCATACCGGTTGCACCCATTATTCCCACTTTTAATTTTTTCATCATTCACCACCTAATGTTATTTTATAAATCAGGACAAAATGTTAATTTATAAGAGTTATGTTACTATTATAACAAAATAACCTGTCTATCATATCCAGTAGGATTATCTTCCTGTTTTCTTTGTCCTCGTCCATCCCCATAACAAACATAAAAAGCATGCATCAGCATGCATGGAGGAACAAGGCTACGATCTTTATCAGATGGCACTATTCTATTAGCTAGATTTTCTAGCCTTAACCTTTCCTGGAGATCCATCTGTTCAGGAGTTAGTATTCTACGATTTCCTATTGTCATTTTGCTGCAGAAATCTATACTTCCTTTTTAAACATTTCTAAATCATCTTCTCTAATAGAAATATATTTAAAACTACTAACTATTCTATCAAAAAAAGAGGCAAAAGCCTCCAGTATTTCTGGAATTATGGGTGATTTATATTACAGAACAATTAAAAGAGAGCATAGTAAGGGCTAAAAATACATTTTGGTTAGGGATTCATCCAAAGGACTCAGATAAAGCAGCAGATGATGCCATGGCTGCTTACGAATATCTAGTTGGTTCAGGATTATTGGATACTTATCCTCCAGTTATAGATATTCACTCTGTAGAACGGCTGGCGGATGTTAGATTGCTTGTCCAGAATTTAGACAGATCCCTGGATGAAACTTTAACAGACCCGGAAATTGAAAGAACCTTATCCATCTCTCCAACCAGCAGGTGCAAAAACATGTGCATCTGTTGTGAAACAGACTCTGTTCCAGAAGGCCACGACCTGGATTACAGCTTACTGGAGAATGTCGATCCAGCTTTTTTTAAGATTTTTAGCGTTGTCCACTTTGGTCATGATGGTGATCCTCTGCTTGTATCAAGTACAGACAGAAAAGGTCGCATTGTTGACTTTTCAGATTATGTTGGGCTATTGCATCAATCAGGTATAACAAAATTTATACTTGATACAAAGACACTCAAAGATGATCCTATTAAAAAAGAGGTTTATAAAAGATTAATGGCGCTTATAGGATCCAGCGAGGATATCCATTTCACCCAAAGGATAAGTTTTAATCTTTATTCACCAGGTGTGTATGGTAATGAAAACCCATTGGATAAATTAAGGTCAGAATTCTTACCACTATTCTATTCTGCAAGAGAATTTGCAGATGAGATTATCATAAACACGCAAGGAAGCTATAAATATTCTACTTCCCATATCTTTAAGACAGTTCAATATCTCTGCAGTATAATGGAAGATGAAGGATATAAGGCAGTTAGGTGTCACTTTCCTATATATCTTTTTAAGGATGAGCCTGACTTTGAAACAAAACTGGCAGGATGCAGAAAGTATAAGGAGACTGCATTTATGATCGAGGGAAGCAGGCAGGCATTTGCTAGGGCAGCGTTCGAAGGTACTAACGAAATCATAAATAAATATGGGGGTAATACTGCTAATAGCCCAAGGCAGTATGATCTGATACCGACCTTCTTCATACATAAGGATACATTAAAACAGGTTAAATTTAGGTATGCAAATACTATGAATATGGGCAGATGGGCTCATGTCAGGGATAAAGGAAGGATCATTACCTCTATCACCGAATCTGCTAAAGAAAGAAAAAGCCGATCTCCAAGACCGATATGTGGGGCATTCCTCACAAAGAACATTTTTCTGGACTCTAAAGGGGAGGTCTATAGATGTCCTATGGCCTATAAACCAGCGGTCAGGTTAGGCAATATTTCAGAACCTTGGTCTGATCTTCTTCAGAGATGGGACATAGCACATAAATCCCTTCAAATGATATATCGCTCAAATCTTAGGGCGCTTGTTGATGGAGCCTATAATGGATGGGCATGTGGTAGGGAAAGATAATATTACTAAACAGAAATTATGTAGACTATTTATAACAAAATTTATAAATAATACTCAAACTTAAACTATAAAATGCCAGAAATAAATATTGGTTTGATCGGAATAGGAACAATCGGCTCTGGAGTAGTCAGCATCCTAAATAAGAATCGGGATTTAATAGAGAAAAGGACAGGTGTCAGGATAAACATAAAAAAAGTATGTGACTTAAATCTAGAACCAGCTAAGAAATTAGGCCTAAAAGATAATCAACTGACAAAAGACTTTAACGAATTGATCAATGATCCAGAGATTAACCTGATCATAGAACTTATTGGCGGTTACAATCCCGCTAAAGACATAATCCTAAGATCATTAAAAAACAAGAAACATGTAGTGACTGCAAATAAGGCAGTTATCGCAAAATATGGTAAAGAGATATTTAAGACAGCAAAAGAAAATGATGTAAACATAGCTTTTGAAGCTGCTGTCGGTGGTTGTATCCCCATCATAAAGTCGATAAAAGAAAGCTTTGCAGCTGATAGGATAAAAGACATATATGGTATCTTAAATGGTACAACCAATTATATCCTGACAAGGATGGAAGAAGGCATGGGTTATCAGGAAGCCCTTAAAAAAGCGCAGGAATTAGGTTTTGCAGAAGCAGACCCAACTTTTGATGTTGAGGGAAAAGATGCAGCACAAAAATTAGTGATACTTGCTTCTCTTGCTTTCAATGCACAGTTGGAAGATAATATATTCACAAAAGGTATAACCAAGATTGACAAGACAGATATTGACTATGCAGCTGAATTAGGTTATAAGATAAAGCTTTTAGGCATAGCAAAAGATGAAGACCATGGGATAGAACTAAGATTACATCCTACTATGATCCCAAAGAATCATGAATTAGCATCTGTAAAGAACGAGCTGAACGCTATATATCTGGTCGGAGAAAATATAGGCAAAGGTATGTTATACGGCAAAGGTGCAGGACAATTGCCTACTGCAACAGTTGTTTTAGGTGATGTTATAGATATTGCTAAAGGAGAAACAGAGATCTTCCATTTCAGGGAAAGAAAGATAAAAGATGTTAGCAAGATAAGATCAAGATATTATCTAAGGATCAATATAGTTGAAAAGCCAGGAGTATTGGCTAAGATAGCCAAAGTTCTAGGCGATAATAAGATAAGTATAGCAGCTGTTCAGCAAAAAGAAGAGAATAAAGAGGTAGTACCGATAGTGATGACAACACATGATGCTGTTGAAGAAGATATGATGGAAGCAGTAAAAGAGATAAACAAGCTGGATGTTGTCAAAGAAGATACTTTCGTTATCAGGATAGAAGATCTGGATTAGCTCTCAACTTCTTTAACTTCTACTTCAATACCTTTATCCTTAATATATATCAATATAGATATTGTCAACATAATTCCTAAAGCTATCCTTATCCAATTGCCTATGGTGCCAACTTCAAAATTTAAGAATTCTTTATCTTTCCAGAAATAGATCAAAGCCTCATTCATAGCAATGTTGAGGCCAAGTATCATCTTTCTCCTAAACATCCTCTTTTCAGGCATGGCAATATTTAGGTATAACTACTTAATAAACTTTTTCATTGTCATACCTCTCAAAGAATTGCTCAATTCATCCAAAATATTCTTTATGCAATGCCTTAATCGCATTGTCAGCATCTACATCATTAACTACAAAGCTGATATTGATTTCAGAAGCGCCCTGAGATATCATCTCCACATTTATCTTGTTATTCCCAAGGACAGAAAATGTTTTTGCAGCTATGCCTGGGATATGCTTCATGCCATCTCCTACTATACATATTATTGATTTATCTCCCTCTATCTTGATCTCGGCATATCTCTTAAGGCTTTTCTCAATCTTGTCAATATCCTTATCATTGCTTAGTGTAAGTGAAATACTCACCTCTGATGTGGATATCATGTCAACACTTTTCCTGTTCTTTTCAAATACAGAAAAGACTTTAGTCAAAAAACCATAGGCATTCAACATTCTTGATGAGGTTATGTTCATGATCAGATTATGCCTCTTACAAGCTATAGCTTTTATAGGCTGGTTATCATTAACTTCCTTTAGGATTACAGTTCCTTCATTATCTGGCTCATAAGTATTCAATACTCTTACTGGAATATTCTTTTCTACAGCAGGTATAATAGTTTTAGGATGAAGTACTTTTGCCCCAAAATAAGCAAGCTCAGAAGCTTCATTAAAGCTTATCTCAGATATGGTCTTTGCTTCTTTAACGATTCTTGGATCAGTAGTCATTATCCCATTTACATCTGTCCATATCTGTATCTCCTCAGAGTTTACAGCAGCTCCGATAATAGCAGCTGTGTAATCAGACCCGCCTCTACCTAAAGTAGTTATCTTGCCTGCCTTTGTTTTTGCTATGAATCCAGTTATGACTGGAACAGCAGTTTTATTGGTCAAATGTTCTCTTAACTGAGCTTCTGTTTCTTCTAAAGGCTCTGCATCACCATAATTATCATCACTTATAAATCCTACATCATAAGCATCATGGGCCTCAGCAGGTGTACCTGTATTACTCAGATGGGCAGCAACTATCCTTGCAGACATCCTTTCTCCAAAACTCTGGATATGGTCCATTGTTTCAGTTGTAATCTCCTTAACAGCTTCTATTCTCTTTATCAATTCTTCAAATTCTTTTAGCTGTTCATCTACTAATGATTCATCTAGCCCAAGATCTTTTAGGGTTGAAGTATGTCTTTCACGGATCTCAGCTAATAATTTTGAAGTATCTTTTCCTTCAAAAGCATTCTCAGCAGTACCTATGAGCATATCAGTTATTCCACCTAAAGCTGAAACTACAACAATCGGCTTTTTGTCTAATCTGGATTTTATGATAGTGCCTACATTAGTTATCCGCTCAGCGTTCTTTACAGAACTCCCGCCAAATTTCATTACTATCATCTTGATATTGCAAATCTAGAATCTATTTAAAAAGCTTATGTTAGAATGATAACAATCAAACATTTTCAAACAATTTGATTACTCTTTCCTTGCCTAACGTAAGGATAAATCCAGCCAACTTAGGCCCTCTTTCTTTATTCAACAATACCCTATATCCTGCCTGGAAGAATTCCTGGGGCTTTAATCCATTTTTTTTGATTACCCCATAGAATTCATTGAACAGTTCCTTTTCATCCCAATTTTTTTGTTTTAATAGTTCAGCTGATTCATGCAATGCATTTTTCTGTGAGTCTGAAAGCCCAAGATCGATCCCGACTTCATTTTGTATAGTGAACTTATCACCTTCAGGAGCATATTTATCCACCCATACTTTTGCTTTCCTGATCCTGTCTAAGATAACATTGTGGTATGTTTTATTATACTGTCCTGTTTTCTTAAGGCTTTCAACTATATCATTTTCATTTTCAAATATCTGCGCTAAGATTGTTGCATGGGCAAAAGTTATAGGTGAAGGCTTATCTTTGTTCAGTACAGAGATCTCATATAATCTTTTCATATGTTTTAGCTCTTTCTCATTCTCCACCTTATCTTCACCATGATAGACACGGGCATGATAGTCAAGGTCATCATAGAATAGTGGAAGGTCTTTCCATGAAAAGCTTCTTGTCTTCATCAATCTTTTATTGTAAAAGAACCTGAGCAATTCTGGAGATGCAACCTCTAACCATTCATGAGGATAAACAACATTTCCTAATGAAGCAGACATCTTTTGGTTGTCGATCATTATATGTTCGTAAAAGATTGGCTCAGGTGCAGGATATTTTAATATCTTTTCAACAATCTCAGCATTTATCCAGTATGCAGATCCAGGAACCTGATACTCTTTTCCTGCTCCCTCTGCTACAATGCCCCAATGTTTCCATCCTACAGCCCATTCTCCTTTCCATAATAATTTACCATTGCCTTTTTGAGGATCATTCTCACCACTATAGCCACATCCTTTAGCAGTAGTCGATTCAAAATTATAATCTTCACATTTATACAATACTTTATCTCCAACAATATCTGTAACCATAGTCGTAGCTATCTTTCCGCAATTATCACATATTGGCTTCCATGGAAACCATTTCTCTAATTTCTCTTTTCTGTATTTATTCTGGATTTTTATCAGATAATCAGCATTTTCAATTATATGTTTTATCTCTTTTTTGAAAGATCCCTTCTTATACTCTTCCCTCATAGAAAACTTATCCATCTTCAACGGAACAAACTTATCAACAACCTCAAAATACTTTTTCTTGAAATGCTCTGCATAGCTCTTGCAGCAGTCATCTGGATCAGGCACATCAGTAACAGGCATCCCTAAATATTTTTCAAATGATTTATGTATTCCTTTAGGAACTTTTCTGAATGGATCCATATCTTCTGCTACCCAGATCAATTTAGATTTGACGCCAGCATCTTTCAATGCCTGGAAAACAGTAGATCCTCTGACAGTATCTGATAATCTTCCTATATGCAATACCCCAGATAAAGAAGCAGATGTCTTTATAGTAAATAATTTTGGTTTTTTTATGATATCATCAGAATAGGTAAACTTTTCCCTGTTGATTATTTTACTAGCTAACTGATCTGCCCAAAATAGTTCTTCTTCTGCCATAGGGAGTAATGTTTTTAATGCTTTTTTAAATGTTTCTAAAATTACCCAATAGTCAGTTTTAGAACTTAAAAATCTAAAATTTTCTAGTTTTCTAAACTTTTTTAAAGGATTATTGATTCCTAAAAATTATGCCAAGTAGATTAAACAAAGAAGAAGCACAAATCATTAGTGGATTAGAGAGATTATTATTAGACCAGGGATTTGTTCAACTCAATGAAGAAGAGATAGCAGATGAAGGACCCATAGTTACATATCATCTTAGGATGAAAAGCTCTACTCAGGAGTTCAGATCATATATCCAATGTCTTCCTGAAAGAGACAACAAATGGGTGTTTTATCTTGAATTTGTTTTAGATATAAACAGACCAAAATATGGTCAAATTGATTCTACTTTAAAATCATTAGTATCAGAAACTGTTAAGCCGGCTGGTGGAAGGATAACTCCTTTGGCCATCCAAGAAGTTGATGAAAAAGAGGCATATGGGGCTGATGCCACCAATGTCGTTACGGATACACCTGAAAAGTTTGTTGCTTTTTTTAAGAATATTGTTGGTGGAATGGATCAGGCGCGTTTAGCAGATTATGAAGGTGGCACAGGCAGAGATTCAAGAGTTAGATATTTCTATCACTTATTTATTCCTAATATGGAAATCAACCCACACGAATCTATTCTTCAATTTATCAATCAAGTATATTCAGCTGCGCAACCATTAAGAATAAAACCCAAATCTAATTTGGGATCACATTAAGATAAGTATATCTTTTATTTCTTGGGTTTCTCAAGTAATGGTGCAGCAGGCATATATTCTTTAGAGATAGCAGACCTATCATGTTCCCAATTTCCACCTTTATTGAGGTTTAATTTTTCAGTGTATACTACTACTTCCCCTATATTATCTTTATTAGGGATACTTATTTTAACTCCCACTCTTCTTCCTTCACTATCATAATTAAAGATTAATCTATAATCAGGATTCCCATCACACCCATTATCCAATATGGTCCTCTCTAGCCCGGAACCGACCTTTAACTTATAATAATCATACCTTACACAATAATCTGATGTTCCATCTCCATCCGAATCAACTATCCTGGAAATTAGATCCATGCCATCATAATCTAGCTTCTCTTTATATATTACCTTCCCCTGCTCTATTCTTTCTGTAGTTAAAGTTCTTAGATGTATACCATCATAGACCAATCTTTCTTTATAAGGCATATCTGGTAAGATAAGCTCATCAGCTTTGACCCAGTTAGGGCTGGCGCTAAACATGAAGGCAGCAATCAATAAGTACAATGGTGTTTTCTTTATTCTTTTTGATATCATCGCCGCGCAGAGAACTATAGCTTACTTATAAATATTGATGTTTCTAAAAGAATATCCATCTACTCCAGATCAGAACTTCAGCTTCTTGATCCTTTGTGCAGCTTCTTTACATTCAGATATAGTAGGAACTAAAGCAAACCTTACATACCCCTCACCAGGATTAACTCCATCTATTGAATTAGAGATCCAAGCACCCGGGGTAGTGACTATTGCAACATCTTTTTCAAGCAACTTTTTAGCAAATTCAACACTTGTCATGCCAGAAGGAACTTTCTGCCAGATATATATTCCTGCATCTGGTGAACAATCCTCTAATCCGATTGAAGTTAAAGCATCTATCATTATATCTCTTTTCTTCTTATAGGATTCCCTAAATTGTTCAACATGTGTTTCATCTAGTAAAGCTGCAGAAGCAGCATCCTGGATAAATGTTGCAGTTCCAGAGTCAATGTTGGTCTTTACTTTCTTAAATATATCGATGATCCTTGAATCTCCAGCCATCCAGCCTATCCTATAGCAGGTCATCGCAGATCTTTTGGATAAGCTCTGTACTACAAAAACTCCTTCCTTGGTCAATTCTAATATTGAAACAGGCTTCTCGTTAAAATAAAGTTCAGTATAACATTCATCTGAGCCTATGATTATATCATTATCTCTACCAAAATCTATGATCTCCTTTAATTTTTCTCTTGAGATAGTTGCCCCAGTAGGATTATTAGGGTAGTTGATCCACATCAATTTAGCTTTTTTCCTTATCTCCTCAGGGATCTTATCAAGATCAGGCAGAAACTTGTTCTTTTTTAAGAGCGGATAGAAATAAGGTTTGCCTTCTGCAAATAATGTTCCTCTTTCATATGGCGGATAACCAGGATTAGGGATTATGACAACATCTCCAGGATTCACAAACCCTTCATGGAAATTGAATACTCCTTCCTTAGCGCCTATTGTAGAAGTTATCTCTTTGTTAGGGTCAAGATCTACATCAAATCTTTCCTTTGTCCACTTTGCAATTGTTTCCCTGTATTCCGGATCGCCGATATAGCTAGGATAACCAGCGCTTTTTCTTTTATCTATAGATCTTTTAGCATAATTTCTTATATTTCCCGGCGTAGGTTCCATCGGGTCGCCAACACCAAAATCGATCGGAGTTATACCTAAATCTTTCAGCTTTTTTACTTCATTATCTACATCAGCGAAAGCATAGCTGCCTAGACTCTTTATTCTGTTTGATGGTTGGATATTCATAAAAATAAGAAATAAATAAATGATTTATAAAGCTTTTGTAGCTTAGATAACTAATCCAATTATTCTCTATCTATTCTTCTCTTTTAACTATGCAGTTCTCATGATAGAAGCACGAGTCATCGCTTAATTCATGGTCTGCTTTCTCAGCTATTCTAGATATAGATAGTACATAAGCTCCAAGTCTTGGAGAAACTTTATGCTTCTTAGCTGTTTCCATGACCAAGACAGTATTCTCATCCATGATCTCTTTTAGTTTTTTATTGACTTCTTCTTTCGACCAATGCTCTTCAGCCAGATTTTGTTTCCACTCAAAATATGAGACAGTAACTCCACCAGCATTAGCCAGGACATCAGGTATGACTAAAATTCCTTTTTTAGCTAATAGATTATCTGCGCTTGTTGTTACAGGGCCATTTGCCAGCTCTAATATTGCTTTAGTTTTTATCTTATCAGCGTTTTCCATTGTGATCACATTTTCAAGAGCAGCAGGAACCAGTATATCACATTCTAGTTCTAATATACTCTCATTTGTAGTATTTGCTGAACCGACAAAATCCATGACAGAACCATTTTTTTCTTTGTGTTTGATCACAGCAGGGATATCCAATCCATTTTCATTGAATATTGCTCCTTTTGAATCTGAGACAGCTATTACTTTAGCTCCTGCTTCATGAACAAATACTGCAAATATCGATCCTGCATTGCCAAACCCCTGGACAACAACAGATTTTCCTTTAATAGAATCTACTCCTTTAAGATAGCCTTTCTCGATTATTTTGTTCAAGACATAAAATCCGCCCAATGCAGTTGCCTCATGTCTTCCTTCTGAACCGCCCTTGTCTAATGGCTTACCAGTTACAACAGCTAAAGGAGGTTTTGCTAAACATTTACCATATTCATCAGCGATCCAACCCATTATCTTAGCATTAGTATAAACATCTGGTGCAGGAATATCGATATGTGGCCCTATCAATGGAGCAATCCTCCTTACAAAACCACGGGTCATTCTTTCAAGTTCAGCTTCAGACATATCTTTAGGATTGCAGACTACTCCGCCTTTTCCACCACCTAATGGAATATTGACTACACTGCATTTGATAGTCATCCATGTTGCTAATGCTCTGACCTCATCCAGGTTGACATTCCAGTGATACCTTATGCCTCCTTTGAAAGGCCCCATCATGTGATTATGCTGGATCCTATATCCAGTAAAATTCTTTACAGAACCATCGTCCATCTTGACTGGAAATGTGACTTTAAGTTCTCTATGTGTTGATAAAAGAGCTTCTCTTACCCACGGCTCTAATTTTAAGATATCAGCTGCTTTGTTGATGACTTGTTGCGCATTTTCATATGGATTTGTTTGTGTCATATCAATTTTCGAAATCAGATTCTTATAAAAAGGTTATGTTATTCAAGCAACATAAAATAATGCCATCTGAATTTTGTTAATTCTTCAAAATTATTCTTCTCTAAAAATTGAGACATAGCTTTTGTCGTAGCTTTTGAATAGGCTATTCCAGCATATTGCATTGCGGCTAAGGTCAGCATATCTTCCAGTATAAACCTGCCCAACCCCGTTCTTGTTTGAGAGGGAATAGTCCCATTGACAAAAAATTTCTCGATATCTGTGATAATCATGTCTGGGGCCAATCCAAGTTTCAGACATACATTAAATATATCATTTTCTTCAGAATCTCTAAATTCAATTATTGGATTAAATGTTACTTCTGCAAATCCTGTTTTGTTATCAGGTAGGGATGTTTCATATCTATAGCCTATCCTTTTCTCAAGACTATACCTATTTATAGTTATATCCCCCATAACAGTTGGAAATACGAGATTGTTCACATCATTAAGAATAGCTTCCGGTTTTTAATGCTTTTTATTTAAACTTCTTCAACTTATCAAAATCCAAAGTTGCAAAATAGTCTTCAACTGTTTCAGCTCTTCTTATCTCAACTATTGAGCCATCTTCTCTCAAAAGCAGTTCAGCAGATCTTAACTTTCCGTTATAGTTAAATCCCATAGCATGTCCATGCGCTCCAGTGTTATAGATAACAAGGATATCTCCTCTTTCAATCTCAGGCAGCATCCTGTCTATTGCAAACTTATCATTGTTTTCACATAACGATCCAGTCACATCATATTTATGATTGTGTTTTGCCTTCTCTTTCCCCAATATTTCAATATGATGATAAGCTCCATATAATGCAGGTCTCATCAGATTGGCCATACAAGCATCCAATCCGACATAATCCTTATAAGTATGCTTCAGATGTCTTACAGTTGTAACTAACCATGCATATGGTCCAGTTATCATCCTGCCAGATTCCATCACAATCCTCAAGGGAGAAAGACCATTAGCTACAATAATCTCATCATAAGCTTTTTTTATTCCCTTTGATACATAATCAAGATCAATTGGCTTGTCTTCTGGCTTGTAAGGAGTGCCATATCCACCACCAAGATTCACAAACTCAATCTTTATCCCTGTTTTTTCATAAACCTCAACAACCAGCTCAAACAATATCTTAGCAGTTTCTATATGATAATCAGGATTAAGCTCATTTGAGGCTACCATTGTATGCAGTCCAAATCTTTTTACACCTTTCTGTTTGCATATCTTATATCCTTCAATGATCTGCTCTCTTGTAAAGCCATACTTCGCTTCTTCAGGATGGCCTATTATAGCATTGCCTTTCTTCAGCTTTCCAGGATTATATCTAAAACAGATCAATTCAGGCATACCCGAAGCTTTTTCCAGAAATTCAATATGGGAGATATCATCAAGATTGATTATCGCCCCAAGCTCATTAGCTTTTACAAATTCTTCAGCAGGCGTATCATTAGATGACATCATTATCTCTTCGCCTTTCATTCCTGCTTTTTCAGCTAACATAAGCTCAGGTAGAGAAGAACAGTCTGCTCCCATCCCTTCTTCTTTAAGTATTTTCATAATAAATGGATTAGGCAAAGCCTTTACAGCAAAATGATTTCTAAAACCTTCTACCCATGAAAATGATTTATAGAGTTTTCTAGCATTATCTCTTATCGCCTTTTCATCATATATATGAAATGGTGTAGGGTGCTTTCTGATTATTTCAATTGTCTTCTCTTTTGTCAATGGATATTTTTGTAGGTTCATCTTATCTTAGAAGCCTGTTCTCCTTTCAAGCCCCAATTTGATTTTTCAACTTCATTTATGATTACTGTTGTATGTTCTTTAGGAACACCCTGCTTTTCAAATACTTCAGTTATTCCTTTGATTATCTCAGCTTTCTGTTCATCAGTCCTTCCAGACCACATCTGTACATTTATAACTGGCATTTATAAAAAATAAAGATAAGAAATATATAAATGTGTTGTTAAATAATTCCCATCTCTCCTAGAACTCTTTCCAACTCTTCCTTATGTTCAGCGCTTAACTCGCACATAGGCAGCCTATAGACTTCCTTACACATTCCTTTAAGAGCCAAAGCTGCTTTGATCGGGATTGGATTTGTCTCGATAAACTCCACTTCAAACAAAGGCATAAGCTCTTTATTGATAGCTTCAGCTTCTTCAATCTTACCATCTAATCCTAGTTTGATCATCTTAGACATCTTGTCTGGAACAAGATTAGATGCAACAGATATCACGCCATCTCCACCCATCTTTACTAATTCCAGGGCAACATTATCATCTCCGCTCAAGACTGAAAATGCTTCTGGCCTTTGGTCTATAACATCCCTCATCTGGTCTAGATCACCAGACGCTTCTTTAACAGCAACAATATTCTTGCAGTCCTTTATCAATCTCATCAATGTAGTTGTCTCTACATTAACTCCTGTCCTGCCCTTTATATTATAAACAACACAATCAAACTTGACTGAATCAGCTATTGCCTTAAAATGCCTGTACAATCCTTCTTGTGTAGGTTTATTATAATATGGATTAACAAGTAAGCAGGCATCTGCTCCAACTTGTTCAGCATGCTTTGTCAGCCTGATCGCCTCAGCTGTAGAATTAGAACCTGTTCCTGCTATTACAGGAACCCTCTTATTAACATGCTGGACTGTCAATTCAATCACTCTGTCATGCTCTTCATGATTCAGAGTTGGCGATTCACCAGTTGTACCGCACGGCACAATTCCTGATATTCCGTTCTCTATATTGAAATCTATCAATTTCTTCAAGCATTCTTCATCTACACTACCATCTTCTTTAAATGGTGTAACTATAGCTGTAAAAACTCCTTTTAACATCCAATCACCCCAATAGTTCTTTTATAAAATCATCAACAACAAAAAATCCTTTCTTACCTTTCATCCATTCTGCTGCCATTATCGCACCTAATGCATAACCACCTCTATGTCTGGCAGCATGTCTGATAGTGATAGTATCTGCATCAGAATCAAAACCAATTACATGTTCAAAATTGACAGGTCCTCCCCTAACTGAAGAGAAATGTATCTCATCATCCTCTCTTCTCCTGTCTAGCTTATCATAGACTACTTTCTTCTTCCTGTCTATATTTTTTAATAAGATATCGGCAACAGACTTAGCTGTTCCTGATGGGGAATCTGCTTTCCTGAAATGATGGATCTCATGTCCCCATATATCATAGTCTGGAATCTTATTGAATATTCGGGCAGCTTCTTCAATGATCTTATAATAAGCATGGACCCCTACTGAGAAATTTGACCCATACATAAATCCGATTCCTGATTTCTTCACAATATTCTTTATCTCTTCCAGGTTAGCATACCATCCTGTAGTTCCTACAACCATACTAACTCCAAAAGAAGAGACTTTCTTTATATTCCCTACTACAACTGAAGGATGTGTAAAATCAATAGCAATATCCACACCATCCATAGACTCCTTACTAATGTCTTTATGCATAGCCCCCTTTGCGATTGGGTCAATGATAGATTTTACATTTATACCTCTCGCTAATGCTATCTTTTCAATGTCCTTTCCCATTCCGCCATAGCCTATAATTGCAATGTTCATACAGTATCACCTAAAGTAAAAAACGAAACCCTTAAATATTATTTAAACGTTCTGTTGTAATAATAACAATTTGTGATTTAATATGGTAACCGTAAGTCATTTAGTAAAGCATATAATAAAAGACAAGCCTTTCCTACAGGAAGCTCTAGCCAACAAGCTGATCAGTTATGGGAATCTTGCAGATCAGCTAAGGCCAAAGATAGAGGAAGAGCTGGAAAAGAATGTAAAACATTCTGCAGTTGTGATGGCTTTAAGGAGATATTCTGACGAACTGGAAAAAGAGCATCGCCAGGTTACTTCTTTCAATTACAAATCAGAGATAATCATGAAGACTAACATCTGTGATGTTTGTGTCCTGAGAAAACCGACGATGATGACAAAATTAAAGAAATTATATGGGATGGTTGACTTTGACAAAGGTGACACATTGAATATTATACTGGGTAATTTTGAAGTAAGCATAGTCACGAATGAAAAATACAAGCAAAAGGTATTGGATTTCCTAAAAGATGAAAAGATTTTAGTCAAGGAAAGCAACTTAGTAGCATTAACAATGCGTTTCTCAGATGATTTTATTCATACGCCTGGCGTTATATTTACCACTATCAGAAAATTAGCATGGGAAAACATCAATATCTTTGAGATAATCTCAACCTTATCAGAATTGACTTTGATATTGAGAAAAGCAGATTCTATGAAAGCTTATGATGCATTGCAAAGATTGGTCGAGAACTAATTAATTGTATATTACAGTTTTCCTGATTCTAGACAACAATAAAGATACGATTAGAGAGACAATAAAGATGGAATATGACATAATATTTGTGACCGGCGAAAGGTTCTTTGACCATCCGCTTTGCGGAGTTGCAATACTAAAAAGACTATTAGAGAAATATGGGTATAAAGTTGGAGTTATAGAGAAACCACAGAAAGACGAAGAGGTTACAAGACTAGGAAGGCCAAAACTATTCTTTGGTGTCACATCAGGAAGTATAGACTCTATGGTCAGGAACTATACTCCATTAAAGAAATTAAGAGAAGAAGATAAGCATATGGAATATAATGAATCTGTTCCAGACAGGGCAGTGATAGTATTCAGTAATTGGATAAAGAAAAATTTTAAATCTTCGATCATAGTTTTGGGCGGCACAGAATCAAGCCTAAGAAGATTTGTACATTATGATTATTGGGACAATAAGATCAGAAAGCCGATCATGTTTGATTCTAGGGCAGATATACTGGCATACGGTTGCGCAGAGAAGCAGATACTCGAGATAGCGAACAGGATAAAGAACAATCTGCCTTTAGCCAACATAGCAGGGACATGTATCATAACAAAAGAAAATAATCCATCAGCTAAAAAGCTTCCAAGCTATGAAGAAGTATACAACTCCAAAGAAAAATTTTGTGATATGCAGAATATGCTGTCAAACAATGAAGATTTGATACAAAAGATAGATAACAGATATATTTTGCAATATAAAAGTCCCAAATACACATCAAAAGACATGGACGAATATTATGGGCTGGATTTCACAAGAAAATCACCCAAAGAATTAAGGGGTTTTGAGTTTAGTGTCGTTACCCATAGGGGTTGCATAGGCAATTGCAATTTTTGTTCTCTAAGGCTCATACAAGGAGATAAGATAATTTCAAGATCAGAAGAATCCATATTAGATGAGATAAGGAAAATTACTTTATTACATAATTTTAAAGGAAATATAGATGATCTAGGCGGGCCTTCTGCAAATATGTATGGGATGGATTGTAGCAAGTGTGATGGGGATTGTATAAACTGCAAGACTCTTGACAGGAGCAACAAGAGACTTATAAATCTCCTAAGAAAAGCAAGAAGCATACCAGGAGTAAAAAATGTATACATAAAAAGCGGAATAAGATATGATCTGGCATCTCCTGAATACATAAAGGAAGTTGCAAAACACCACATTTTCGATACACTGAAGATCGGTCCTGAACATGTAAATAAAAATATTCTCAGGCTTATGAACAAGGATAAAGGAGACTTAAGGAATTTTATCCATGAATTCGAAAAGACCGGAAAAAAGTTGTCATTTTATTTTATGGCTGTTCACCCAGGCTCTACTATGGAAGAAGCTAAAGAACTTGCAAAAGCAATAAAAAGTTTGACAAACATAGAATCAGTGCAGCTATTTACTCCGACGCCGATGACAGTGTCAACATGTATGTACTACACAAGCATGGACCCAAAAACAAAACAGAAAATATATGTACCTTATTCTTACTCAGAAAAAAAAGCTCAGAAAAGATTACTTCTGAAATAGAAAGGATTATATATTTCTTAGCTTAAGACCTTGATGGTGATGTTAAATGTCAGAAGCTGATGAAATACTTAACAGATTAAAAGAGAGTTTAGCCATTGAAATTAATAGATTTATAGACTTAGTAAAAAAGAATAAACTAGTGGATGCTTTAATGTTAATGGGCGATTTTGAGGAACAAAGAAGAATGTGGATTACTGAAGCTCAAAGGCCACATCACGTATTGACTTCAGGCAGCTTTGCCAGAGGTTTTAGGAAAACAGACACAACTCAGTTAGGTTTATTAGCACAGGCCAGGGCACAGGTTTATTCAGATGCGTATAAGAGATGTCAAGATTTGTTAAAACAAAAAAAGAGATGATTATAACAACTGATCTAAAACTAGTTTAGATATATTGTCTCCTCTTTCATCAGAAACAGCCCTTAAAGTGTGGTACAATCTAAAAACCATCGGGTCAATACCTTGCTTTTCTGTAAATTCTTTTGCAAATTTCTCACTCTCTAATTCAAGTTCAACCGGATCTTCAGGCACCTTACCTCTCTTAAACATCTCAATCTCACCAATCTCATGTGCGATAGGAATCCCACTAACATGTTCATTAAATTGAGATATATATTCGCTATATTCTTTCAATTCAGATTTTTTTAATACATCTAACATAGCTAACATCATATTAACAAAATTATCTCTTAAATATATTTTACCTGTCAGCTCACCAAATCCTGCATCAAATACTGACATATTTGCAGTTATCTCATCTTCTAGACTAAAGTAAGGTACTATAAGTCCCGAAGGAAACCTATGCCTCATTGATTTTGGATCTGCAACAATCAACTTGCCATCATATCCCACTGAAAATTTTTTTGTCGCATGTCTTAATACAGGAGCCAATATTTTTGGCGGATCTTCATAACTAAGGCCGCCATACAGGAAAGGAAGATTATATTTATCTAACTTTACCGGAACATGCAGGTCCAAAGCAGTATTTAACCGGCTAATATCATCTAATAAATTAGCTACTTCTTTTCTTCCTATCTCTTGCTCCTGCATTATATAACTCATCAGGATATCATTAGGAAACTTTTTTACATCCCCGTTCACATCAACAGCCATGGGCCGGACAGATTCCCTATATTGGTTGACAATCTTAAAAAGATCGCCATACGAATAACTTCTATTCCTCATTATTACTGGTTCAGGCATGCAATTCATGTCTATTCAGAACTCTTAAATGTTTTATAAACTTTTGGGTTGATTATGACTAGTTAGTAGTTAAAAAAATAAAAAACGGGCTCGACGAGACTTTCAAAACAAAAGTTTTAGAACCTTTGTCAATTCGAACTCGCGACCTAAAGATTAAGAGTCTTTCGCTCTACCAGGCTGAGCTACGAGCCCATTTAAGAATTAGAAAAAGTATTTTCTTTATAAATGTTTTTAACAATTAAGCTGATCTAAATATACAGTCCCTGGTTCATAGATCCTTGCATCCATGCCTGCATCTTTTAACGCACCCAACTGTCTGTCCACACATTGTTTACCAAATCTTTCAGAATATGCACCACAGACAAAAACAAGCATATCGTTGGTTAATCCATCTGGAACAATTTCTGGATTATCTCCTGATG
>JBDRQV010000008.1:0-7332 GCA_043826105.1 Nanobdellota archaeon
TTTGCTGACAAATAAAAGCAACTTCATCAACAAAGGTTGTTGCTGTTACAGTCTTGACTTCAATCGATAAGGGCATAATGAATGATGAGGTAGGTGTTAAGGGAGAAGTGGATAAGCAGGTTTTAAGATTGGCTAAATTGGTAGCAGAATCAGGTCTGGATGGAATTGTGTGTTCTGGAGCAGATCTGAAATTGATTAAAAGTAAACTGCCTAAGGATTTTATGTTTGTTACACCAGGAATAAAGGGCCCTAATACTTCTGCTGGTTCAGATCAGAAAAGAGTTTTTACCCCTTCACATGCTGTTAAGGATGGAGCTACAATCTTGGTTATTGGAAGGGCTATAACTGGTGCTAAGGACAAAGTTAAGGCTGGATTAGAAGTGTTGGAAGATATTGCTAAGGTTTTATAACTTTTAACTTTTTAACAAAATCTTTTACTTTTTCTTTATAATTATCTTGGATAACTTCTTTTGTAGTTAATTCTAATGTTGCTAAATGTTTTATTTTTGTTATCTCTTCCATCTCTTTGAAAGTTTTATCTCCGCCAGAACTGCCATGGGTGCAGAAGAAAGCAGCTTTGTTGAACTTGTTTTTAGTTATAATATGTCCTTATAGCAGGAGCCATTGTCCATGCCCATATTGGTGTTCCGATTATCACTAAGTCATATTGTGATGGGTCTTTTTTTGTTTCTATTTCAGTAAGGCTTTTTTTCATAGCATCTCTACCACTAGTTATATAACCTAATGGTCCAGATCTTTTTGTTTTATCTATTATCTCATCTGTATCACATCCAAGTTGTACAGCGATTTCGTTTGCTACTTTTCTTGTTGTTCCAGTTCTGCTATAGTATGTGATTAATGTTTTCATTTTGTATTATATTCTTTAGGGAATATATAAAATTTATGAAAAAGCTTTTTATACTTGAGTATACTACTTAGCTATAGGGGGTTTAAAATAAAAAAATTAGTTTTATTACTATTTTCTATACTCTTTGCTAGTCTTAGTTCTATCATAGTGTCTGCAGATTTTGTGACTGTAAATGAAACCCAATTTTACATCAATGATACACCATTTTACTTTGCCGGGGCAAACAATTATTATCTGTTTTATATGCCTTGGAGCAATGTTGTGGAAGTTCTAAATGATGCAGCTGCTATGAACTTAACAGTAATGAGGACATGGGGTTTTTGCGATGGATCTTGTTCAGATGCAGACTATAAACCCTTTCAATCTAGTCCTGGTGTTTATGAGGAGTCTACTTTTCAGCGTTTAGACCTGATAATCAAAGAAGCTTCTGATAGAAATCTTAGATTAATCATACCTTTTGTAAATAATTGGAACACATTTGGCGGTATGTGTCAGTATGTTAAGTGGTGTAATATACCTGACGCCGATTCATGTAATGCGTCTGCAGATGGAGGTATCGGTGCTCAATCTCATGATGCATTTTATACTAGTGAATGTACTAAAAATTATTATAAAAGATACATTGCATATTTTTTAAATAGGACCAATGCTATAACTGGAATAAAATACAAAGATGATCCTACAATTCTTGCTTGGCAGCTTGGTAATGAAATAAGGGCCAGGTCTGATACAAGCGGTATAACTCTGACAAACTGGATAAATGAGATGGCAGCTTATGTTAAATCTCAGGATAATAATCACCTGCTTGGAACTGGTGAAGATGGCTTCTACAAAAATAAAGATACAGGCTGGCAGTTCAATGGAACAGATGGTCAAGATTACTTAGGAAATCTACAAAATCCTAACATTGATTTTGCTGGCTTTCATAACTATATCTGGAGCACTTTTGATAACTCATTGACATGGTTAGAAGACCATATAAGGGAAGCACATGCTTTAGGAAAACCAGTTGTAATAACAGAATTTGGAGAATGGCCTGATCAAAGGGATGATCATATGAATCAGTGGTATAATATAATGGAAACAAATGATGCTAATGGGGATCTATTTTGGCATTTAACCCATGATTCGTGGGTTGATACAGATAATCTAGCTATATATTACCCTAGTGATGTATCGACAGTAAATCTGATCATGGTTCATGCAGCCCAGATGAAAAAAAAGAATACACTGAATCAAAGACCAGTTGTTGAGCAGATAGCAAACCAAACAGTATTTGTCGATGATAATGTGTTAATTGAAGTTAATGCATATGATCCGGATGGAGATGAACTATTCTATTCAATCGATGATCCACATTTTACCAAAGTGAACAATACTTTTTTATGGACTCCTAATTCAAATGAGGTTGGAGTTTATCCTTTAACTGTTAGTGTAAGTGATTATGTTTTTACAACAACTGTAGAATTTTTTATATATGTTAGAAATAGTGGAACTTGTGTTGTTCCTTCAAGTGGGAGTAGTTATAATATTGATACTAACTTATGTCCTGGAACATATAATCTGAATTCTGGAATAAGTATAACTGGTAATAATGTAGATCTAGATTGTCAAGGGTCATGGTTGATCGGTTCAGGTGATGGGATTGGCATAAGTCTAATTGGAATTTTAGGAAGTGAAATAAGGAACTGCATTATTACTCATTTTAATGAGGGTATAATGTTAGATAATTCTCCTTCCAACACAATAAAGAATAATGATATAACCGATAACAAGGTCCGTAATCTGCTAATAAAATGGGGGTCTACTGGAAATACAATTATTGGCAATGATTTAAGCAAGACAGATAGTGGAGAGGGCCTGACATTATGGGGTGGTGCTAATGGCAATATTATAATAAAAAATAATATTATCCAACATCATAAGGGAGTATATGATTCTGGTTCTGGTAATGTTTTTAGCTATAATAATATATTTAGTAATGTTTATCATATTTATAATGGTGCTTCAGCCACAATAACTGTTGAAAATAATTATTGGGGAACAACATCTCAATCTACAATTGGAACTAAGATGTATGGACTTGTAGATTATATCCCTTTTTTGACTTTTGCAACAGATCTATGTCTTATTGATTATGATTGCAATGATTATGTGAGCTGTACAGCGGATAGTTGTAATTCAGTTACAGGTGTATGTAATAATATGCCTATTGATTCATTTTGTGATAATGGTTTATGGTGTGATGGTGCTGAAACCTGCGATGTAATTGATGACTGTCAATCAGGTGTACAAATAGATTGTTCAGATAGTATTGATTGTACAGCCGATATATGTAATGAGACAATTGATGTTTGCCAAAATCCAAATTTATATGAAAATACTGCATGCGGTAGTATAAGATTCTGTCCTGATAACTCATGTAATGGATTTTTTGAAGAATCTTATTCTGCAGACAGCCACGATTATTGCGATGGTTTTGGTAATTGCATTGTTTATAATTGTCAGGTTCAAGACAGTTTTTGTAGCGACGATGATCTGAGTGACGGGATAGGCAGTGTTCAATGTGGGGCAGAATGTGATGCTGATGATGATTGTGATGATGGCAATCTCTTTACAATAGATTCTTGTTTTGATTGTAGTTGTGTTAATGAACAAGCCCTGGGATGTACGGTGCCTTATGACAATATGACAATAACAAATAATACTCTCTTCTGTCAAGGAAGTTATTTTCTTCCTAATGGGATAATAATCCAGAATGATAGTGTAGTAATAGATTGCAATCATTCACTGTTATATGGAAATAATAGCAAGAGAGGAATCCAAACAGAAGATTATGGTCATATAACTGTAGCCAATTGCGAACTAAGTAATTTTGGCACTGCCATATCATTAGTAAATAGTGGAAATAATATATTCTTAAATAATCAAGTACATGATAATATGGCTTCTGGATTGGATTTTTTTTATAGCTATCTGAATACTGTGGAGAATAATGAGGTCTACAACAATGGAGCATCAGGAATCTTATTTTTTCGAAGTGGTGCTAATAAAGTTATTAATAATAGAGTATATAATAATACTAAATTATTTGAGGGTTGTGGAATCAAAGCAAATGATAGATTTAGTAATTATGATATATCTAGAAATATAATCTATGATAATCAAAATGGTATTTGTATTAATGGTGTTGCTGAAAATAATAATATAACAAACAATATAATCTATAATCATGAAATCGGCATTATTGTTAGTGGAGATTATAATCTAATCAATGATAATAATATATTCAATAACCAGGAAGGGATTTACATTGCTGGAATCTCTAATACCATCTGGGGTAACAATTTTACAAATAATAATATTAGTGCTATGGAGAGTAGTACATATGCGTTCTATCATAACAATTGGAATAAAAGCAATACAGGTAATCTCTGGTCTGATTTTGAGAATAATAATGGTTATCCTAATGTATACTACATACTTGGAACTGAAACAGGTTTAGATTGGTGGCCTGTTGGTAGAAATGTTGAAAATTGCACTATTCCAAAAAGTGGAATGAACATAACAAAAGATACGGTATTTTGTAAGGGTATATATGATCTAACAAATATTATTAATATTACTGCAAATAATATTATATTAGATTGCAATTATACTCGGCTCAATTTTCTTACTGCAGATAATGGAATACATATTAAATATCAGAATAATGTTAAGGTGATGAACTGTATAATCTATGAAGGAAGACCTGGAATAGATGTGGAAAACTCAAAAGAAATAATCATTGAGAATAATAACATCACAGGATCATTACATTTTTTAGCTAATAATTCTAGATTATCTAATAATTATGTTTCTCTTTCAGCGAGCATGGGAGCTCCCATTAGTGTAAGCGGCCATAACCTAATTATTGAGAACAATATTGTGGATAATTGGGCAGCATTAGGTGATCATAACATTTATCTTAAAGGAGTATACAATTCTTCTATACTTTATAATGATCTCACTTCTGGTAGTTCGTGGGGTAGGAGATTATCCATGGATACAGTTGAAAACCTGACAATAAAAGGCAATATAATCAGTGGTACTTATGGTATATTCTGCTGGTATCATTGTTTTGATCTTATTATCACTGAAAATAATTTTATAGGTTGCAATACCTCAATTACAGATGAAGGAAATGAGGGAGAACCTTATTATGAACGAGTTAACATATATAATAATAATTTTGTAGATAACGACGAAGATGTTAATAATTCGATCCTACTTTCTCTTAATAGTTTTTCTTTAGCTAGTCAGGGAAATTACTGGTCAACTTATGACGAACCAAGTGAGGGTTGTTATGATCAAAATAATGATGGGATGTGTGATTCTCCTTATTTACTAAGTCAAGATAATCAAGATGAATACCCTTATACAAAAGAAGATGGCTGGAATATGAATGGTAGTTTTGTAACTGTAAATGGAACAAATTTCTATCTTGGTGATGATCCATTCTATTTTGCAGGAACAAATTCTTATTTTTTATGGTATGGCAGTTTTGATTGTAATAAGACAAATCCACATCCCTATGGTGAATGTGTTACAGAACTGATGGATGATGCAGTTGCACTTAATTTTACAGTCATAAGAACATGGGGATTTGGTGAAACTTATAAAAAAGGATATCAGTTTCAGACAGATGCAGGTGTTTATGATGAAAAAACCTTTGCACATTTCGATAGAGTGATCAAGGAAGCTTCTGATAGGAATTTAAAATTATTGATAACTCTGGCAAATAATTGGGAAGCGTTTGGTGGTATGTGTACATA
Organism: Nanobdellota archaeon; assembly: GCA_043826105.1. Lineage (GTDB taxonomy): Archaea > Nanobdellota > Nanobdellia > Woesearchaeales > DATDXC01 > JBDRQV01. The sequence goes on from JBDRQV010000008.1 coordinate 5,683, forward strand.
TGTGAATTGGTGTGTTGAAAATGCTTCTGTTTGTGATTCTGATGCAGATGGAAATACGTTAGCGGCAGAGTTACATGACCAGTTTTATACAAATGAATGTACAAAAGATCTGTATAAAAGGTATGTCAACTATTTTTTGAATAGGACAAATACTCTTACTGGGATTAAGTATAAAGATGACCCAACAATATTGGGATGGGAACTTGCAAACGAACCAAGGGCTAGGTCTGATCCATCAGGAGATACTTTGAATAATTGGATTGCTGAAATGAGTGCTTATATCAAATCAATAGATGATAATCATCTGGTGGCTAGTGGGGAAGATGGTTTTTATATAACGGGAAATAGGCAAGAGTATGGTTATCATGGCAAGGACGGAGCAGATTTTATAAGAAATAGCGATATATCTACAATAGATTTTTGTTCTTTTCATGCTTATGATTGGTGGGGCGTGGAGGAGAATATGTTATATTGGATCCAAAAACATGCAGAAGATGCTAGGTATATAATCGGTAAGCCGATAGTAGCTGGCGAGACAGATGGGGGTAAATCTGACATAGTGCTTGGAAATGTATATCATCAATTAGAAAATAGTAAAGTAAATGGGGACTTACTTTGGTTTTTATGTCCTACTAATTTTTATGATCCTGAACATAAATGTCTATATTATCCTAGCGATACTTTTGTCGGTTTTTTGATCAATCATTCAAATTATCAGAACAATAAAGAAGTTTCATCAAATAATGCGCCAATAATAGAATATATTGATGATATAATTGTTGATGAAGGAGAGAGTGTATTGATTAATGTTGTTGCTTCTGATCTAGAGGACGATGAACTTTATTATTCAATAGATAGTTCATGGTTTATTCAAGATGATACCACTTTTGAATGGAAGACCAATGATTATAGTTCTGGAACATATTATTTTAGGGTTGTGGTTCATGATCAAGATCTTGGGGATTCACAATTAGTTAAAGTTGTTGTTTTAGGAGAGAGTCAAGATTGTATCCTTCCTGCTGATAATATGTTGATCTCTTCAGATACTGTTTTTTGTCCTGGAGAATATCATATCCCAAATGGGATGAGTATCGGTTCAGGAGCTACTTTAAAATGTATGGGGACTGTCTTGAAGGGTCTAGAACCAGCAAAAGGTATAAGTATCAAAAGCGACAGCGTAACTATCAGGGATTGTACATTTACTAACTATTATAATAGTATCTTTTCTCAATATTATCACCATAATAGTAAGATAATCAATAATACTATCATGAATAACCCTAGCGTGGGTATATGGTTAGAACTTTCGAACAATAATCTTGTTGAAAGTAATACTTTGGATGGTTGTTCAATAAAACAATATCATGGTGTTAATAATGTTTATCGTAATAATAAAATATTTGATTTTAGTTACCCATGTATCATTTTTCATGATACTAGTTATAGCTGGTTGATCAATAATAGCATATCTGATTGTAGGCAAGGAGTAGTTTTACATTGGGGTTCAAAATATAATGTTGTTGAGAATAATCATATATTTAATAATACTGATGAAGGGATATCTTTTGAGCATAGTGCTAATGATAATATTTTTAAGGGAAATGATCTTTCAGGTAATAAATATGGGATAAGGACAACTTATGGTACATC
>JBDRQV010000009.1:0-3415 GCA_043826105.1 Nanobdellota archaeon
CATAAACAAAGAAAAATCATTGAGATATCTTTCATGATCTGCATAAAAAGGAATAAATATCCCTCCTAACTCCCTGAACTGTCTTTGTTTCTGGCTTGTATCATTGATGATAGACGGATAAGTTACTAAGGCATAACCATAAGAACCATCATTCTCCTTAATATATTTTTGCCGAAAATATTCTTTGACAGGTTCCAATGCCTGAGATACCCTACCTGGAGATATGGCATAAGAGATTCCCTTATGCGATGGATTGGCCCTTTTGCCGCCCCCTTGTTTAAATCTTTTATTAAGCTTAACTTCTACTAAGACCGGAAGGCCCTCAATAACAAAAACCACGTCAAGATCTGAGTAAACAAGTTGAGTAGACCTATCTACGACAATTGTCCTGCCAAATCTGGCATAATTAAATTCAAAATTGGCTGTCCTTATCAAAGGATCATTCAATGGACTAAAATCTGCATTAAAACCTAGCTCTGCACAAATATCTTCAAGCCTTATTTGTGCATGTATCTCCCCTATGATTCCCCTAAAGCAAGCATCATCATTTAAGGCAGAAGTAATATTCTCTTCCGATAGCTTATTGAATATCTTTTCCCAATCTGGATCAGCATCAGGAAATCTTTTAGCTAATTCCAATAATGCCTCATTACTATGTAACATAAATTATAAGTATTTAAAATATCTTTAAAAATATTTTCAATATATAGTCTCAAATCATGTCGAATAAATCACCAAAACCTTTATAAATCATTACCTATTTCTTAAATCTATATTTCTCCCAAATTTTGATTTGAGGTAGAATGAGCTAAAATGGCAAAGATATCGAAAAAAGATTTTGTAGAGATTGAATATACTGGAAAAACAAAAGAAGACAAAGTTATATTTGATACGACAGATGAGAAGATAGCAAAAGATAATGGCCTTTATAATGCAGAGATGAATTATGGGCCAGTGATCGTATGTATAGGGGAGGGACAGGTATTGCCTGGCTTGGATAAACAGTTAGAAGGAAAAGAGACTGAGAAAGAATATACTATCGATCTTAAGCCTGAAGAAGCATTTGGCAAGAAAGATGCTAAATTGATACAATTAGTACAAACAAGCAAATTCTTAAAACAAAACATACAGCCCATGCCTGGATTGCAGATAAATATGGATGGTATGATGGCTACTATAAAAACTGTTTCTGGCGGAAGAACATTGGTTGATTTTAATCATCCGTTGGCTGGAAAAGACATAGTATATGATATCAAGATAAACAGACTGGTTAGTGATGATAAAGAAAAGATAAAAGCATATCTTAAGCTAAGCCTCGGATTGAAAGAATTAGATATAGACATGAAAGAAAACAATGCTGATGTTAAATTAAAGAGTGATATCCCAAAAGAAGCAAAGGATCAGCTAAACAAGAAGATTTCAGAATTGATACCTGCTATCAAGAAAACAGAATTTATCATTCAAGAAGAAGTAAAAAAAACATAAATCTTATATATAAGTAATCCTATTATCAAAATCATTGCTTAATGAGGTGGGGAAAGTGGAAATTATTCAGAACCCTTCTGAAAATAAAGGACAGAGCGGTACGTCAAATACTAACGAGCGAAATATGAATTATATCAATACTAAAGAGCAATCTCATGAAATAAACAGGCAGAATACGACAATCAGAGAGCCTACTCAAGTTAATGCAGCTGATGCTGAACTTGAGGAAGTATTGTCAAGACATAGAGCAACCATCAAGGTTGTTGGAACTGGCGGCGGAGGAAATAACACCATAAACAGGATAAGTGAAGTTGGTGTTATAGGCACTGAGATTATCGCCATAAATACAGATGCACAAGATTTGCTGTATACTACTGCTGATAAGAAAATACTTATAGGAAGAGATATAACAAAAGGATTGGGTGCTGGATCCAATCCAAAAATAGGAGAAGAAGCAGCCAGAGAGAATGAAGCTGAGATCAAGAAAGCACTTGAAGGTGCTGATATGGTGTTTATCACCTGCGGTTTAGGTGGAGGAACTGGAACTGGTTCTGCTCCTGTTATTGCAGAGATTGCCAGAAAAATAGGTGCATTGACAGTCGGTGTAGTAACTATACCTTTTGCAATGGAAGGAAAGACCAGATATGGTAATGCTACTATAGGACTTGAGAAATTAGAGCAGATCGTCGATACTTTGATCGTTATACCTAATGACAAATTATTAGAACTGGCTCCTGATCTTCCAGTGCATACTGCTTTCAAGGTTGCTGATGAGATATTGACAAGCGCTGTCAAGGGAATTGCAGAATTAGTCACAAAAGCTGGACTGGTCAATCTGGATTTCGCTGATATAAGGGCTGTTATGAGAAATGGCGGAGTAAGTCTTATAGGAGTAGGAGAATCAGACTCAGAAAACAGGGCAATCGAAGCTGTTGAAAAAGCCATAAGCAATCCTCTGCTTGATGTTGATATCACTAACGCTAATGGTGCGTTGATCAATGTTGCAGGCGGACCTGATATGACATTAGACGAAGCCAGAAAGGTCGTTGAAACAGTATCTGAAAGGCTTGCAGATGATGCAAGGATAATATGGGGTGCTCAGATATCTGAAGATCTGGACAGGACCATAAAGACAATGCTGATAGTTACAGGTGTTAAATCTTCACAGATATTTGGGCCTGGAAGATCCACTACAGACAAGAAAAAACAAGAGATTGAAAACGAACTAGGAATCGACTTTATTGATTAAGATGGTACTAAACAAATTAAAAACATTTGGAAAAGAATGCATAAGAGTATTGAAAATAACCAAGAAGCCCGATAGTTTTGAATTCAAAACAACAGTTAAGGCATCTGGATTAGGTATACTCATAATTGGAGGTATCGGGTTTATAGTACATATAATAAAAATACTATTATTTCCGTGAAAAAAATGGCAGAAGACAACATATATTCGTTAAGGGTAACCGCAAACAGGGAAGACCAGGTAATGGATTTCGTTACATCGAATGCACAAAGAAAGAAACTAGACGTATATTCAATAATAAGGCCCCATGGCATGAGGGGATATATCTTCATAGAAGCTGCTTCAAGAGCAGATGCTGAACAAGCTGCATTTAATATACCTTATGCAAGAGGTATATTGCCTAAACAGGTTGAATACAAAGAGATTGAACATATGCTTGAACAGATCAAGCAAGAAATCAACATCCAGAAAAATGATATATGTGAGATCATCTCTGGACCATTCAAGCGTGAGAAAGCTAAGATCACCAGAATTGATAAACAGAAAGAAGAAGTCGTTGTTGAACTACTAGAGGCTGCTGTACCTATTCCGATCACAGTAAGGATGGATGCTGTCAAGGTTATCAGAAGAGATACTGAAGATGAATCCGGAGCTGCTATAAGGGAAAAAGAAAGGAAAGGGGGA
>JBDRQV010000010.1:0-4224 GCA_043826105.1 Nanobdellota archaeon
TGACCAGATTAAATCTAGCTAACGTAACTATAATCAATAGCGGCAATAGTATAGTTATCAAAGGTATTGATCTGACATTACAAGGATTGACAAAAGCAATATATATCAACAGGACAATTGGTTCTGACACAGTATGCATATTTGATAATGAAGAAGGTTTAACTGCTGTCGTAGGAGATTGTTCAAACGGTGTCAAGGTAACATGCGACGGTACCAATGGCCCATATGCATGTACAAAAGTAAACTCAGACAAAAACTACAAGATTTCAGGATTAAACCACTCTACTGTTAGAGAATATAGCTATTCTAGTGGAGTCGCTGGCGGAGGCGGCGGTGGAGGAGGCGGCTCTGGTGGCGGCTGTTACGAAAGTTGGGACTGCACTCCATGGACCATCTGCGATGAAAGCAGAACTCAGACAAGATCATGCACTGATGTAAATGGTTGTGGAACTGAAACCAGCAAGCCAGCTGAAGAAAGATCATGTACTTATTTCCCACCTTCAGAAACTACAGAAGAAGAAACAGCAACCACAGGTGAAACTGGAACCCCAACAGGAGGAGACACTGGTGACACTACAGGTGGAACAGAAGGCGCTGGTATGGAAGGCATAACAGGAGCAGTTGTTGCTGATAGTGGATTTGGCGGCTTAACAGGAAGAATAATACAAGGATTCAAGAATGTCCCAAGCGTAGCAGGAGGCATCTTCACTATATTAGTAATATTGATATTCGGAATAGTGATGTATCTCTATGTGTACAAACCAAGAACAACAGCAGAAGGATTATTCGGCTTAGCAGCGAACAGCCATAAGAAAGCAGAACAGACATATAAGGCTGGGAACACAAAAAAAGCTGAAAACTTGTACAACAAAGCCCAAACTCTAAGAGAAGAAGGCGAAAAGAAACTCAAATAAGTTTCTCTTTTTTATTTATTTTTTTACATAATCTTTAAGGCTATCATATTCCAATTTCATTTTAAAGTGATGAAAAATATAATCTACTCTAGAGAAGCAAAAAGTTTAAATAGTAGTATGTTATGTATTTTTCCTAAGAGGTGTTTGTGGTGGAATGGTTTGAAAAGCTAGGTTTTGATAATAACCCATTTGAAACAAATTTATTCAGGATCAGCAAAGAGACTGTAGGTCTTGAAAAAGAAAAAAAGGAAATTCTTTACAGGGTTGCTGCTGGCAGCATGATACTTATCGAAGGTCCGAGCGGAACAGGAAAAACAGGTCTTCTTAAGCATATAATAGATAATTTCAAAGGAAAAGGAAAAGTCATCTATGTAGATGGAGACAAGCTAAATAAAGCATTGGATATCGAATCATTGCTCATAAACCGATATGGATGGAAAGGCAGATTATTTAACAAAAAACCAAGAGACATGATCCTATTATTAGATAATATAAACAGTATATCCAGAAAAAACGCTGAAAAGATCAAATTCTACTTCGATCAGGATTATCTTCGTTCTGTAGTATTTACAAGCAAAGACTATTCAAAAGTAGACGTAGATGCAAGTATAACTGACAGGATAGATAAAAGAGTGATAAGCTTATCAAATCCAGATAAAAAAGAATTGATAGACATGTTAAACGAAAGGCTGGATGATAATCTGGAATTTACTGAAGACATCATCAAGAATATAGTTGACCTGTCTGAACAAAATCCAAAAGCAGTTCTGGCCAATGCAGAGAAAATAGGCAAATATCTATCAAAAAAAGAGAAAAAGGATTTGACAAAAGAACAGATGAAAAAGATAATCCAGGAAAAATCCGAAAAAAAGAAAGAAGAAGATAAAGAGATATTCAAATGCGCTTCATGCGGAGAAAAGCTCAAAAAGATGGGAAATTACTGGAGATGCAAAAATTGTGATTATTACTGCAGCGGATGTGGGGCATTGATAGAAGATGATGACAAAGAATGTCCTGAATGCGGCAATGAATTTGAGGAATAAAAATGAAAGAATTAGTATGGTATAAGAAAATAGGGTTTCATAACAATCCGTTCAGCATAAAGCCAGCAGCATTTAACGACTCACTTTTTGGAGTAGAAGACACGGTAAGTGAAATACTTAAATTGATAAGATCCAACAAATGTTGTTTTATAGCTGGTGAATATGGCTCGGGAAAGACAAGCGTCCTAAAAAGGATAATAAACGAATTTAGGGGAAAAGGAAAAGTCATCTATCATAGTTTCAGTACATCTTCCCAAGCATTAAACATGAACAAGCTATTGGTCGGAAGATCATCATTCATCAAAAGGGTATTCAACATTAAAGCAAAGAATGTGATTATATTATTAGATGAAATACAGGATATGACACTAAAGGATGCTAAACAGGTCAAAGAACATCACAATAACAAGCATTTTCAGTCTGTTTTATTTGTCGCTAAACAATTAGACAATAAGATGCCGCAGGAAGTTAAAGATCTGGTTGAAGACAGGATATTCATCTTCAAGGGATTGAAAGATGATGATGCTGTAAAGCTTGTCAGGAAAAGAGTAGGCAAGATCAAGATCATCTCAGATGATATCATTGGAAAGATAAATCAAAGGGCCAATAATCCTAGAGATTTGCTGAAAAATATGGAAGATATATTTAGGCATGCTATTGAAAACGATGAAAAAAAGATTGATGAAAAGACTATTAGCGCTGTATTAGACACTTGAAGTAATTCTAATTTTGTAACTACTGTAAAATGCTAAACTTATCGAAACATTTAAATATAGATAAGTATTTTCTTCCGATTGAAGTAACAAAATTTATACTAAATCATAAAAAAACCGTTGGGGGTTATGTTTAATGAAAAGGCATATAACAATTTTAATAACGATTTTACTACTTTGTGTAAGCTTTGCTTCTGCAGATATTTTTATTAGCGAAGTTATGTATAATCCATCTAATGATCAAGGAGGAAATGATTTTGGAGAATGGGTTGAGATATATAACAATGGTAGTGATATCGACCTTACAAATTGGAAATTATGCGGTACTGATTTGAAAAAAGGATATGTTAATCATTCCGACTCATTGATATATGAGGATAATTCATTCATTCTACAAGCAGATAAATATGCTCTAATTACAGATGGTGGAAGTGGAACAGATGTTTATGATAACTTGACTGTTGATGGTTCTGCATTAGCACTTCATGTTGATGCTGCAACAATATGTACTTCTGGTCTAAGTAATTCAGGAGAATTGATCAACATATCAAATGGAACAGATTCCGCATTATTTAACTATACAGACCTTATCAATCTAGCAAACGGCAATGGAAAAACATTAGAAAGGTACAATTTCCGATCTGACAACTGGGCTGAAAGCAATAATGTTGATGGAACACCTGGAGCACAAAACAGCATCTATGATAATGAAGCACCTATTGTAATGTTTACAATTAACTCAACTCCTATCAATGAAGGAGAATCAGTTTTACTAAACGCAACCCAATCAACTGATAAGGATATAATCGATTATAAATGGGAATTTGGAGACGGCAACACCCAATCTGGTGCTGTTCTTTCAACTACAACATATCAATATAATGAAAATAAAACATATGATATAAGACTAACAATAACAGACTCAGCTGGATTTACTAATTCAACCACAAACCAGCTGATTGTAGATGATTTAGCACCTACAGCAGAAGCTGGTGCTGATCAAACAGTTGATGAAGGAACCATAGTCAATTTTGATGGGAGATTATCTGTCTCAAGCCCTGACACTATAGTATCATATGAATGGGATATTGATAATGATGGAACATATGATCTTGATGGGGTAACAAACAGCACAACTTATGCAGATAATGGCATATATACAGTAACATTAAGGGTTACTGATGAAGATGGAAGCACTGCTACAGATACATTGACTATAACAGTCAATGATGTTAATCCGAATGCAGAAGCAGGAGACAATAAAACAGTAGCTGAAGACACTTTAGTTATATTCAACGCATCTCAATCAACACCAGGTTCAGCAGATGACCAGATAACAAAATATGAATGGAATTTTGGAGACGGCAGCACAGCTGAAGGGATAATATCAAATCATACTTATATTTTAAACGGAAATTACACTGTTACCTTAACTGTAACAGACGAAGATAGCACATCACAAGATACCTTAACAGTTGATGTAACCTATGTAAACGATGCACCATTGATAACTCCTGCTGTTGGAGATATAACATTCAATGAAGATTCATTTGA
>JBDRQV010000011.1:0-12278 GCA_043826105.1 Nanobdellota archaeon
ATCTTAGTTATCAAATGTTGATCTTTTGTCTCAATACGTTTGACCTGTTTTTCTGCTGAATAGAGTGATTCGGCGTGGCGGATTATTGTTTCTGTTATAGATATGAGATTATCAAACTCTGGTTTTTCAGATACAACCTGAGGTAGAATAGTATACTTTTGATGCAGTGCTAAGATTAGGTTTATAAGTTCAGAAGATCCCTTGTTTACCATGTGAGTTTATTTACCTAGATGGTTTAAATATTTTTCTACATAAATCGCTTAAAATACATCCATCACAAATCGGTTTAGTCTTACAATGCCGTTTAGCCAACTCTACAATCAAAGCGTGATATTCCTTGAATGTATCTAGGTTAGGTTTTAGATCAGCCATGAACAGTTCCTGCCATCCATCGTATGTTGTTTTTTTTATGCCTAACCTTCCAAAAATCCTTTTTGTATATGCGTCTATGACAAAGATCGGCTTTTCTGCTGAATAGAGGATGATTGAGTCTGCAGTCTCTGGACCGATCCCTTTTATGCTTAAAAGTTCCTGCCTTAACTCTATCATGTCTTTGTTGAAAAAAAGATTTAGATTCCCTTTGTAATTTTTTATGACATAATCAGCGATGATCTTCAATCTTTCTGATTTTTGATTATAATATCCTGCCGGCCTGATCAGTTCACCTAATCTTTCTTTTTTTGCTTTGCTTATCTTGTCTAGATCCAACAGATTGTTTTTACTTAAGTTGTGAAGCGCTTTTTCAACGTTTTTCCAGTTTGTGTTTTGCGTCAGAATAGCACCTATTATGATCTCAAATCTGTGCTTATTGTTTTTTGGTGGGCCTTGGTGGTGTTCAGATAGGTTGTTCTTTATGGTCAAAGGCCACCAGCCTTGTCTACCATATTTATTGTAAAGAATATTATAGACCTTGATTATCTCATCCATCTTTATACTTAACCACCATCATGATATGTTTTAGGTATCTGTATATGTTTTATTATGTTTTTCCTGAATTTATAGGGCTCTTGGTATGATTCTGATAATTTCATGAACTCGGCAAATATATCATCAAGAGGCGGATGTGATATGCCTTTAAGATCATCAAATATGGCTGGATTATTTACTGCTGCTCTGCCTATCATCGCCCCTTCTACCCCTATGCCTTTTAAGAATTCTATCTGGGATTTATCTTTTATATCTCCATTGGCAATTATCCTCTTGCCTGTTTTTACACACTCTTCGTACACACTAAAATCAGGCGGAGACTCGTATGTCTGAGTTCCATATCTTGCATGAAGAATAAAGAATTCTGCATCTACTGAGTTGATAAGATTGAGATAAACTTTTTTCTCTTTTTCATATCTGTTCAGACCTGTTCTTAATTTGATAGATGAATTATAACCATGATTGGATATTATCTTAAGAAGTTTTTTTGTTTTTGCAATCCTTTTTACCATTGCGCAGCCATGGCCTGCGCTGATAATGTTCTGGCTTGGACAGCCAAGATTAAGGTTGAACCCTATAAATCCTGGGGAGGGCTCAAATGTCTTTAAGAATTTGCTCAAGAACATCTCTCTGGCTCCAATAAGCTGGATGGATGTTGGAGTAGAGTCGTTGAAATCCAGCCTTGTCCAAGTGCTTGCGTTACGCTTAGCAAGACTTTCTATCTTAGCCATCGGTGTAAAAGTTAGGTCAGCACCATATTTATGACAGATAGTACGAAAAGCATTGCCTGTCATGTCCTCTAAAGGTGCGAGCATATATTCGAATGTCATTTTTATCTATTAAGCTTTCCTGATTATTTTTGCCTACCTATCAAAGAATATATCCTTTTGAATGTCTGTCCTGGAAGATTCCCTTCTTTATATCTTGCTGTTATCCTTCTTTGAAATTCCCCCATATCTCCTTTGAAATAATGTCTTATTGCTGTTTTATAATCTTGCCATAGGGGTTTAGGAATAAAGATACCTGGATGTAATGGTAACCTAACATCATAGCTGCCTTGTCTTCCATACTTATCATCTCTCTTTTGTTCTGGCTCGTTATATAAGTCTTGCCATAAGTTAGAGGGATCTTCTGTTTCTGAAGGTAAACTAAACTGACTACCCCTTGGAATACTTCTTCTTACTATAAGGGGAGGACCTCCTTGTGTAACAACATCCATAATCTGAGTCCCTTTTGTAGTTGTCTTTTCAAATCTCAGTGCCACTGTCTGATAAGGGGTACCTTTTTTCTCGTAAGCATAGCCACTTAATGTAAACCCACTTTTTTCAAGCTGTGCCCTTATGCCATCATAGAGCTGTCTTAATTCTGCATGATAAATATGTGTATAATCTGAGTTAGGAAGCACCTGAAAATCTGATTTACCTGACTCTAATAAAGAGGCGGTCTTTGGATCGTAGATGTCATCTCTTTTAAGAAGCCTTGCAGATATTTCCGGAAGGGTCATATCCATGATGTATCTTGCAACCAATACCTCTGCAATATGCCTTTTTGATATCCTGAACGGCAGATAAAATTCAAGATTGTCTCTTCTTTGCTCCTGCTGTTTAAACCCATCTATCTTTTCTGCATGAGCCTGAGCCCATAACATCATAAGTGCTGCTGAAAAATCCGTAACCGAGATATTAGTATAGCCCATCTTTCTTCCGGAGAATTTTGCATGTTCTGAGGAAGATACTATTTTCTGAAGCAGAAACCTACTTGAGGTATATGGACCATATATATTAACATCCATATATCCCTTTTTCTTAGAAGCTGCTTGTCCAGAGAGCATGACTCCTCCGGCATGAGCAATCTCATCTAACCCTGTCTTTTTTACTGCTCTCCCATCTGTCCCCCATATTATCTTATGGTCACCCTCATCCCTGATCCGTTCTTCCAATCCAAAAGGTAATTCTTCCGGAGTAAAGTCCTGATATGATTTTCTTTTTCTTATGAAATCTTCTTCTGCTTTTCCTACTTTAAGAACTCTTGTACTGGTTATATCTTCTTCAGTAAGGATATGTCCGACTGGATAATGATGGAAAGCTGAAACCAGATCAAAAATCTCTTTTTTAGGCGTAAGATATGCGGCCGCTAGAAGAAACTGCACAGGATCTACAATAGTAAGATCGGTATCGTTATGAATCCCAACACCATATGTTCTTGCTGTTAGTTCAGGATAGTCTAGATTGAATTTTGGAGATGTTTCTTGTGTCATTTTTATCATAAATGGGAAGTGTTTGGTTCTATAATAATATTTCTTAATTACTTAAGATGATCAATGATGTTTTCCTGTATTTGAACCCCAAATGTCATCAATGGTCAAAGACTGGTTTTTTACTTTAGTAAGAAGATCCTCTAATTCTTTAAGTTCGATCTTAGCAAAATGCTGCCTCTCGATGTGCCTTATAAGTTTATGGGATGCTTCATCCTGGAGAATATCATATCTTGTTGTATTGAAAAATAAAGTCAGTGCCTGATATGTAGGATCAAAATGCTCAAATGCGAATGTTGATGAAACTCTGTAATCTACTCCGCTTCTTGCCTTTGGGTGTGGCCTAGCGACAAAATAGCCATTGCCTATAAATCCTAATCTTTGAGGCTCACTATTTTTTCTTGGTTTAGTTATGTTGTGGCTGTTTAAATTGTACTTTCCCCTTTCCATCTTACCAAAATCGGGCGTTGATGCAGCATGAAAATCAATCGCCTGTCTTGCATAAAATATAGTAAGAAGATCAGAAAGATGAGTATATAATTCTCTTATATTGCCTTGTTCGAGCTTGAATTTAGCTCCAGTAAGCCCTACATCTTCAGGTGCTGCATATCTCATATCAAGAAGAAACTTAAACTTTATTTATAAAACTTTCTATTTCTTAACTACTAATTAGTGATAAATTGAATAATAATCAGAATAATGAGCTAAATGATGATCAATAGATAATGTATCGTAGGATCAGATCAATATCATAATAAAGATAATTAATAAGAAAAGATTATGGGACCAAAACAGCATTAACTATCCCATCCTGTCCGGGCCTTGAAGTTATCCTTGCATTGCCTTTTTCAGTCTCTATGACTGTTCCCTTGCTCATGATATTTCTTCTTGTGAAGTGCCTGTTTGCTGGATTTTCGACAATTGTCTTTATCTTAAGCTTTTCATATTTCTTAGATCTAGGATCAAAAACATTTGCAATATCGCAACCAAGAAGCTTTAATTTCTGATTGTTACCCATTGTCCTTATCTTTCTTGCCCTTGTCTTCTCTAATTTAGTCAGAGAGGGTGAGCCTCCTAATTCATACTGCTTTTCTTTTTTGTAAGCTTTGTATCTTGAACCTGATTCTTTTCTTTTTGGTCTAGCTTGACTGATTGCCATTTTAATATAGGAATTAATATGTGATTTAAAAATGCTTCGGTTTTTAAAAATACTTTATAGTAACATTTAAATACTAATGACTTATCCTTTAATTATTCCATTTGTTGGGGTGATTTAACATGGTAGAAAATTCAAGACCATTAGACGCATTAAATAAAGCAAGAGATAGACGAGTAATCGTAGAATTAAAAAATAACAAACAATATGTCGGTATTCTAAAGGCATTTGACATACACATAAATGTTGTATTGGAAAGTGCTGAAGAAAGAGAAAACGGAGAGACTAAAAGAAAATTAGGCGTTATCTTCATAAGAGGAGATACAATAACGGTCATATCTCCAGAATAGATGAATTAAAATGGCAAAAGGAACCCCTTCTATGGGTAAGAAATCTGGAAAGAAGAATATGATATATTGCAGAAGGTGTGGTAAAAGAACTTATCATATCAGCAAGAAAAAATGCAGTTCATGCGGCTATGGTTCTTCTGCAAAATTAAGAAAGTATAATTGGAACAAGAAAAAATAATTATTCTTTAAATTTTTCCAAACAATGTTCTTTAATTTTAACTAGTCCTATAGTTTCGCAGATTTCTGGATCGTCTGCCACTTCAGCATACTTCTTTATGCAGTTTCCATCTCGCCATACATCATCAGCTATGTTATTGCAGATAGTAACATCTTCTTTAGATAATGCCAGATCCCTATAGCAGAAATATTTATCATCATTATCTGTTATCCATCTGCATACTCCTTCATCTTGCGTAGATTCTGCAACTTCAACAAAACAAGCATCTGCATACCTTATGTCTACTTTTAGGCATAACTCAGCATCGTTCTTTGCCTTGCCTAATTCAGAATAGCAGATATCAATCCAATAAGTTGAATCTATGGATTCACAGATAGTTTCATCTTCATTATTTATGGCTATCTTTGCATAACAATATCCTTTGGTGGTGTTGTCTAGTGATTCGCACAATCTTATATCATTCAAAGCTATCCCTATCTCAGATATGCATGATCCCTTCAATTGATCCATCTTTATGTTTTCACACAGAACAGCATCTGCTGTAGAGATGGCTTTTTCAAAATAACAGTTATCAGCATTTGTTTCGCCTTTTAAGGCATTACATTCGTCTGACTGCAATGGATTACATGCTGTAATCAATACTGCTATCATCAACATAAAGATTATCCTTTTCATCGTTAATGGTTTTAAACTAGTGTTATTTATAAAGTTTATTGATTTATAGTGCATATATTATAGTAATGTTTTTAAATAATATACTTATTCTTTATTTATCCGCGGAGATGCCGGAGTGGCCAAACGGGTATGGCTTAGGACCATATAGCTTAGTGCTTACGGGGGTTCGAATCCTTCTCTCCGCATTTTTTTCTTTTCTTAATCTGTTTAAGTGGGCTTGAGCGAAGCGAAACCCACGAAGGTGTTGAGTGACTTTTCACTCATTCGGATCCTTCTCTCCGCATAATTTATGTTTAGGTTCTAAGCGGAGCCTAAACTTTTATTTTTCTTTTTAAGAACCACTCAATTCAATATTCCTAATCACCATATCTAGGTTTAGATCAGGAATTATCAAATAAAGTAATACTGCAAGTATCAGAATTAAGAACACCATAATAGAAATTACTTAAAAAATGATGTTTATTTCTTTTAAATAAGAATATAATACTATCTGGTACATGTATTGTTTAGATTGTATGAGATCATATAAATGTTATTGGAAAGGTAATAAAAAAGAAGAGATTGAGAATATCAATCTTATGTCTGCGAAGGAATAAAATTCAATTGTTTAATTTCTTATTAAACGCATAGTTTCGCTCTGCGAAATAGCGGATTATTCTCAACTCGGGCTCAACATAAGCTGTATGGTCTCGTAGCATAACATCTCGATCAATTGATGTTTGTTAAATTCCCCCTGGAAATCTCATCCTGAGCAAAGACTGCCCAATAATATAGATTTAAGCCTAAGAAAACCATAACATTTATATATTAATATGGTATTAATATCCTATTAATGTGATATTATGGTGCAGGCAATTATAAATATTGAAGATCAGACTAACAGAGTTTTAAATATTGTTAAAGCTAAATTTGGTTTGAAAGACAAAAGTGAAGCTATAGATAGGATGGCTCAACAATATGAAGAATCAATTTTAGAACCTGAATTGAGACCCGAATATATTGAAAAAGCTAAGGGAATTATAAAACAGAAAAAGATCCATTTAGGAACTACTGAAAATCTTAGAAAAAGGTTAAACCTATAATATGTATTCTTTAAAGATTGACGAAGAATTATTGAAAAGATTAGATAAATTAAGTAAAAAGAATAAAAAGCAAGTTGAAATAATTCTTAAAAAAGCTGAGGAGATACTCAAAGAACCACATAGATATAAAAATCTGAGAGCACCATTAAATATGTGGAAAAGAGTCCATATCGATAAGCAGTTTGTATTAACCTTTTCAGTAGATGAGAATAAAAAGACAGTTACATTAGAAGATTATGATCATCACAATAACATATATAAGTAAGTTTTCTGAACCAATCGGTTGATGTAATATATATTTTTTGATGTTATACTCAATAAGTTATGGGATTAAACATAAATGGGCTGTTTTCTTTACTTTTTTAGGGCTATCAATCAACTCAAAAAGTAAAACTTATATATTATATTATTCCAAACCATGAAAATGCCAAAAAAAACCAAGAAAAGCGATAAGCGCAAAGCTATCGGAAAAAGCAAAAGGCAAAAAAAGGCCAGAAGGATAATGGTGTTTGATGACGAACCAGATATAAGGGAAACACTGCAGATCCTCTTTGAGATGGAGGGCTATGAAGTCAGGACAATGCCTCATTGCGATGAGTGTTACCAGCATTATCTGGAACATAAGCCTCATTTTGTACTGGTAGATATATTAGTGCCTGCATCACATGCAGAGGAGATAGTTGCCTTGATGACTGATTCAAAAGTAGCTTATATGAGCGCTGCAAGGCTTCCTGAGTCAGAGAAGAAAAGGCTGTTGAAACTGAAGCATGTTGTTGACTTCATAGAAAAGCCATTTGATGTTGAAGAGCTGCTGGATAAGTTGGATAATCATTTAAGGTAGATATTTTTTTAGCAAAACATTTATAAAGAATAACATTATAATTAAAATTGATAATTTTTCGACTATAAAAATGGCAAAAACTATATTGGTTGTGGATGATGATGAAAGAGACAGGAATGATATGGTCAATATACTTAAAGAAGCTAAATATTCTGTTGATTCTGCAAGCAATGGCATAGATGCACTCGAGAAGGTATCTGCCAAAAAGCCAGACCTTATCTTATTGGATATAAAGATGCCTACTTTATCAGGGTATGACCTGCTGGTCTTATTGAGGGAGAGGCTTAACGGCACATTGAAGATAGTATATGTATCTATCCTAAACAAAAATAAGGTAGATCTGGATAAGGTGGATGGGTTTATACAAAAGCCGTATGATAAGAGATCATTGTTAGATGGTGTTAAATGTGTGATTGGAGGTTCAAAATGACCAAAACAATAATGGTAGTGGATGATGAAGAAGATAACAGGACAACTGTAAAAAATGTATTAGAGCCAAATGGTTATAAGGTGATTACTGCAGTCAGTGGAGATGACTGCCTTAAAAAGCTTGAAAAGGAGAAAACGATGCCTGATCTTATCCTGATGGATATAATGATGCCAGGCACTCCAGTAAGGGAGATAATCCCAAAAATAAAGACCAAGGTGGCATACTTAAGCGTTGTCAGGACTTCAGAAGCTGAAAAAGAGGATCTGGTAAAGTCCAAAAATATTGTTGATTTTATCCAGAAGCCATTTGATATAAATGAATTGTTGGAGAAGGTAAAAAAGATAGTCGGTAAATAAGATGGATATAGTCAGTGAACTTAAGAATAATCAAACAATTCTTGTATTGATGCCTAGTGTGCAGTATAACGATGTCATAGTGGACATGGCAAAAAACCTGTCTGAAAACAGCGTATGCTATGTTACATTAAATAAGACATATGATTCTTTAAAGGAATTATTTACAAAAAGCAAAGTAGATGTAGAAAATATCGTCTTTATCGATGCAATATCTAAAAGCGTAAAAAAAACGCCTGATCAGGCAGATGGCTGCTATTATGTAAGTTCTCCTGGGGCTTTGACTGAGATATCGTTGGTAATATCTAAGTTTTTAAGGCATGAATTTGAATATATGGTATTTGATTCTCTTACAAATCTGATGATATATGCCCAAAAAGCGCCTGTAGCTAAATTCATATCCAGCCTGATAAATAAGATAAGGGGAACAAAAACAAAGGCTGTTTTCTATGCTTTAGGTATGGAAGCCCATAATGAACTGATCAAAGAATGTGAAATGTTCGTCGATAAGGTCATACAGATCAAATAATTTAATCATTGTCATTTAAAAAAGGAGGTGGTTATGTATCATATCTAATAGATATAGTGTTAAGAGCAACTACTCCTTGAAGGCTGGTTAAAATCGAGATTACAATATATGGATTGATAACTGCAGTAATACTGATAATAAACTTATTTTTCTTTAGGTTTGTCTATCCAAAAAGAGATGAGAATGATGCTTTAAGATATTATGCGTATTTTATAGTATGTGTGTTTGTATGGCAGATAATAGAGCTCATCAACAGATCAGTATCACTAAATGAATATGCCCCAATGTCATGGAGAATATCCCATGCATCAGTAATCTTTCTTGCAATATATACCTTATTTTTTACTACAGAATTTGTGAATAAGAAGATAGGATTAAAATATAAAATTGTGATATATATTGTTGGTGGAATAATCGCTTTATTGAATCTTGTAACTGATAGGTTTGCTGTTGATGAGTATCGGATAATGCCCTGGGGAAGCTACCATGTTCCAGGAGATCTGTATTTCTTATTTGCCGGGTGGGTCGGACTGTTCTTTGCATTATCAAGCATAGTCATATTTTTGGGTTATATAAAAGAAAAAAATCCTACAAGAAAAAGGATGTTATTTATAATGTTTTTAGGTGTACTGATATCTGCTGCTGGCGGAGCATTAACAGACCTTGTTTTTCCTTTCTTAGGGATAGTGTTTGTCCCATTGGGCGGGATTTCAACTACAATCTTTGCTGCAACTATCATAATGTCAAATTATGAACTGCAGTTTCTGGATATAGGATTTGGAAGCCTTAAGATAGGACAGAAGATAATGTCAGTCATCATCACTTTTTTGATATTCTTTTTTTTGATACTGGCATTGATCAGTTTCCATAATAATGAAAGTATGATTGAAGACAGAGAATATAGCAGATTACATGACATGATAAATACAAAAAGAATAATCATGGACCAGAGGCTGGATGATACTGTCAGAGACCTTAAATCATTGATAGTGTTGGAGAATATATATGACCTTGCATTAAATAAAGAGGATACAGTGAT
This sequence comes from Nanobdellota archaeon, assembly GCA_043826105.1. Lineage (GTDB taxonomy): Archaea > Nanobdellota > Nanobdellia > Woesearchaeales > DATDXC01 > JBDRQV01. The sequence goes on from JBDRQV010000011.1 coordinate 9,815, forward strand.
GTATGTTGAGAGATATATCAAGAATCACCTTAGGATAATATATCTCTCTGTGTTGGATATCGACGGCAGAGTGATATATTCCAGCCAAGAAGGAGAGGCAGGAAGATTATATGAAAAATTTGTTGGAAGCCAATTCCTGAATAATGAATATCATATCAATAAAGTTGAAAATGATCATGATAAGATCGATATATTGATCCCTTTACAGAATCAGATAGATAGCTCTGTGTATTTTATCCTGGCTAGAATTGACCTACAAAGATTACTAAAAGATGTTATAAGCATTGAAGGATTAGAAGTGAATGGAATAGAAGTGATAGATGAAACAGGTTATTCACTTGAAAGAGGAAAAGATATTGCTGCCCAATTTTTACAACCATGTATTACAACACAAAAAGGCAGTATCAGATATATGGATACTGAAGGAGAAGAACTCTTTGCTGCATATGAATTTCTGCCTGATATAGGATTTTGCATATATATGGATCAGAAAATATCCAAAGCGATTGAACCTATAAGGGAGATGAATAGAGTTTATCTTATGATAGGCTCAATCATGGCAGTTGTGATCGTATTATTATCTATTGCGCTTACCAGAGAGATAATCCGGCCTATCTATAAATTAAAGAGTGCTACTGAAAAGCTCCGGAAAGGGCAGTTTGACACAAGGATAGACATAAATACAAAAGACGAGCTTGGAGAGCTTGGTGAATCATTCAACCAGACGATTCAAGTATTAGAAAAGATGGATCAAGAGAGAAAACAGCTAGATCATGCTAAGACTGAGTTCATATCTATAACATCTCATGAGCTTAGAAGCCCTATGACTCCGATGAAAGCGCAGCTTCAGATGCTTTTAGGGGAGTATTTTGGGAAACTAAATGAAAAACAGAAGGCTGCTGCCGATATCGTATTAAGGAATACTACAAGGCTTGATAAGATAATAGTCGATTTCTTAGAGGTATCGAGAATTGAGGCTGCAAGATTAAAGTTTAGGTTTGTAAAGACAAACCTTACTGAACATATAGACAGGCTGATACAGGAGATGAACGGTTTTATGCCTGAAAAGAATATTAAGCTTGAAAAGGATATGGGCAAACTGCCTATAATCGAAGTTGACCCAGACAGGGTCATGCAGGTCCTTAGGAATCTTATAAACAATGCTAAGAAATTTTCTCCTGATAATTCGACTATAATTATCGGCGCACATCTTAAGGATAATGAGATATTCATCAATGTAAAAGATAATGGAATCGGGATATCTGCTGAAGACCAGACAAGGGTGTTTGAGCCATTTTTCCAGGCAGAGAAAACAATGTATAGAAAATACGGCGGAACAGGACTTGGCCTGGCGATATGCAAGGGTATTGTGGAATCACAGCATGGTAAGATATGGCTTGAGAGTGCAGTCGGTAAAGGCACTGTCTTTTCGTTTACAATCCCATTAAAACCGGTAAAAGAGATCGAACCTATAAAGCTACTCTTCTCACCAAAAGAACAGATCGAAGAAGAGATAAAGAAGATATTTAAGACTATGCTGGGCCCATTAGGGGATGCTGAATTTGATGAATTGATCAAAACAAAGGGATTATCGAAAGAAAACTTATTTAAATATATAGGATATTTATTGAAACTAGGGATAATAACAGATGAGACATCAAAAGCATTCAGCAAGATGGTCAGGGCGGCTTTTGGTGAAAAGCCAGAAGAAGAAGAAGAAGAACTTAAGATTGTCTATCTGGAATTTTTAGGCATTAAAAAAGGAAAAGAAGAGTATGATAAGATAAAAGAAAAGAAGCAATGGAGTGTAATAGAGCCCCAGATAGACTTATTGACTGCTAAATCAGTGTTGAGCCATAAAAAAGCATATGAGATGAAAGATATAATAAAAAAGATACTTAAAAGTATTAAAAAGAAAGAAGTTGGAAAAGAAATAATCAATTTTTTGGAGGAGAAATAAAATGACACTTGAAAATACCCAGGTAATAACTTATGTTGTAATAGATATTGCAGCTGTACTTACTACTATCTTCGCAATATTATTTATAATGAAGATGCGTGGCAAAGAGCAGAAAGATATCAAGCAACATATGATGAGGATATTTTATTTATTAGGGATTGCATATATACTATATACTATTGCTGAAATAAGCTGGAGTGTTATTGAAGAACTTATGGGACAAAATCCACAGTTGGGATTTCCTGAGTATTTTTGGATCATGGGGGCATTATTTTTTATGGCTGGATTTGCCTATTTTACTGTATATACATATAAAAGATATCAAGCCAGTAAAAAGAGCATAATCACTTTGATTTTAGTAACATTGGTATCTGCGGCAATAGTGGCATACCTCGTAGGTAATTTTATAGTGGGGTTTCAGGAAGGGGAATCTGTTTTTGAGATATTTTTAGATTATTATTATCCTGTTACGAGTGCTATAATATTGATATTGAGTATTTCAGT
>JBDRQV010000012.1:0-2631 GCA_043826105.1 Nanobdellota archaeon
TGGTATCAACCATAAAGACCATCTCCAAAAGAGTGAAAGTCGATACAGTTAACTATAGGTGGCCATTTGCTTTAGCAGCTCTTGCTTTGCTTTTGGTCGAGATAATAATAAGGAGGCTCAAAGAAAATAGAATATTGAGAGGGTGATTACAATGGCTTTTATGAAAAAAGATTTAAACTTCATTTTGTTGGCATTGATACTAGGCATAGTGATAGCATTGGTAGGCTTTACTGTTTTTTATCAGAACATGTTTGAAGGATTATCAAATGATTATACTGAAAAAGTCTCTAAGCTTGAGAAGGTGACAGAAGAATTAGGAGTTCAAAAGACAAAGCTGAATCAGACATCATTTGAACTTGAGATAAAAGAACAGAAAGAGACCGACTTAAGTACGCGTTACAGCGATCTTAGGGATGAAAACGTAAAGCTGGAAGATGATATAGCAACACTCGGAAAAGAGTTGACAGAGAAAAAAGCTGAGCTTATAGAATCACAGGCAGAATTGACAAAAAAAGCCCTTTTATTATCTCAAGCTCAGGACGATTTAAGTGAAGCAAACAGTAAGATAACCTTATTGACAGAGCAAAGGAACATATATAAGGATGATTATGATGAGTGTAAGGCAGAATTAGATATATGTCAGGGAAATTAAACATGAAAAACTTCAAAAAAGCAATATTTGAGATATATAAGACATTTGACCTGCTTTTGATATTTGATAGTGTATTAACAGCTGCAATCGTCTTTTTATCATGCTTTTTGATATTTATGTTGATTGGAGTAAATGTACTATACTCTGCAATAGTTGCAGTGATATATCTGGGATATTCAATCTCAGTAAACCTTTCTAAGAAAGTAAAGGATAAAAAATTGATCTTGGTCGAGGAGGTATATCCTGACCTGAATGAAAAATTAAGGACAGCTGCAGACAACGATTCACTGGAAAATCCAGTTGTTGAAGAGCTGCAGCAGGAAGTCATCCATGATCTTAAGAAAGTAGGCATATCTTCTTTTTTCAGCATGAAGAAGGCAACGTATAAGATATTTATAGCCTTCATAATATGTTTTTTGATAGTCCTTGCAGCATTGCTTAACTTCAGGCTGCCAGACTTTACCACAACTATACAGAAAGCACCAAAGCTCCTTTTTGGAGGTGCATCAGACGAGACATCAGACAGTGATATTCCTTCAGCAGGCGTTTCAGGAAGTGAAGATATATTCGGTGAGGAGAGTATTGCAAAATTAGGCCAGGAACAGCTTAGCATAGAGCTCAAGTCGTTAAGTTTTGAGCTTACTAATGTAAGAAAAGAGATAGATATTCCTGATGAAACTTTTGAGGAGAAATTTCCAGGAGAAGTGGACCTGGAACAGGAATGCGATGCAGATTGCGTACTTAAGAATAACATCCCTATAGAACAGCAAGATCTGGTAAAAGATTATTTTATTAAATTAGCTGAAACATGATAATAAAATAGTAGCCATAAACAAGATAAATAAAAAGATTAAAATCAATAATTGAGGTGGTTTGAATGAAAAACTATAAACATGTATTTGATGCATTGAACAAAGAATTTGGAAGAGTAGTGATTGGACAGACTGAGATGGTGGAGCAGATCATGGTATCTATATTAGCTGATAGCAATGCTCTGCTTGAAGGTTACCCGGGTTTGGCTAAAACATTAGCTGTAAAGACATTATCAGAGCTTATGGATCTTAAATTTTCAAGGATCCAGAACACCCCTGATCTGATGCCGAGTGATATAACCGGTACATATATCATAGAAGAGACAGGCGGCAAAAGAAACTTTAAGTTTCAGTCAGGCCCAATATTTGCTAATATAGTGTTAGCAGACGAGATCAACAGGGCTACACCAAAAACACAATCAGCATTATTGGAAGCTATGCAGGAGAAACAAGTCACAGTAGGTAACGAGACATTTAAGCTGGATCAGCCATTTTTTGTTTTGGCAACGCAAAACCCGATTGAACAGGAAGGAACATACCCTCTTCCAGAAGCTCAGGCAGACCGTTTTCTTTTAAAGATAAAAGTAGGCTATCCTACGATTGAAGAAGAGGATCAGATTGCAGATATGTATTCAGGAACATACACAAAACCTAAATTAAAGCCATTACTTAACAAGAACCACCTTATACATCTGCAGCAGACAACACGTCAAGTCCCTATAGCCAATGACCTAAAGAAGATGGTATTGAAACTGATTAATGCAACAAGGACAAACAAGCAGCTCATACAATATGGAGCATCTCCAAGAGCATCGATAGGCCTTATATTAGCAGCAAGGGCCAGGGCACTTATCTATGGAAGAAACCATGTTAGCATGGAAGACATAAAGACATTGGCATACCCTGTCCTGCGCCATAGGATAATCTTAAACTTTGAAGCTGAAAGAAAAGGTATGACCACAGATGATGCTATTCAGGAGCTTATAAACAAAGTAAAATGATTGATGCAAGTTTTTTAAACCAATTAAGCAAATTTAGTTTAGTAGTCCGTAAACGGGTTACATCCAGCTATGCAGGTCCTAGAAGAAGTATAGCATTTGGAAGAGGTGTAACATTTAAAGACCATAGGATCTATGCAAGGGGAGATGATTTTAGGAACATAGACTG
>JBDRQV010000013.1:0-5900 GCA_043826105.1 Nanobdellota archaeon
AAGGTTGTATCTTATTCATTTTATATCCCCCCATAAATAATCATAATTTTACTGTTGATAATCATATTTTTATATATAAATCTTTCTATTAATTTAGCATTTTAAAGTAGTTACAAAAAAGAAATAAAAAATTAATTACAACTTTTACATCCTTCTTCAAAACACATACATTCAGGCTCATAATAATGCCTTTTGTGCTTGCAGGAAGGGCACTCTTCAGGCGGCTCTTTTCCAGAATGGATATATCCACATTTAGAGCATTTCCATCTTATCGGCTTGTCTCTTTTATATACAGTTCCTTTCTCAACCATTTCCAAAAGTTTCTTAAACCTTGCTTCATGATGCCTTTCTACTTCAGCAACTTCTTTAAACAGCTTAGCAGCTTTTTCATTTCCTTCTTCTAAAGCATCTTTCTCCATCTGAGGATACATCTCACTATTTTCATAATGCTCTCCCTCAATAGCTGCTTTCAAATTAGTTTTTGTATCTCCTATCCCTTTCAAAAGCTTAAACTCATCTTTTGCATGCTGTATCTCATTCTCAGCAGTCTCTTCAAAAATCTTTGCAATATAAAGGTAATCCTCATTACTTGCAATCTTTGCAAAGTAAGTATACTTATTTCTTGCTTGCGATTCACCTGCAAATGCAGTCTTTAGATTCTCTTCAGTTTTACTCATTTTCTCTACCTCCAGATTTCTATTTGATCAGTTTTTCTAATTCTGATTTGACCAATTCCAGATTACTCCATAATTTAAATCCAGAAATCAATTTTTTGCCATCATTGCTCCAATATATTCTTATCACATCAGCTTTTGGATTATATTGTCCAGCAGCTCCCTTGCCTATATCTACCTTATTTATTGATTTAACAGGTATTAAAAATGATTTTCCACCTACAAGATATGCAAACCTTACACCACTCGACTCAACCTTAAACACGCCATTACCCTTCATAGACATGTTATTTTCGCGATATCTTTTTGGAAATATCCAAAGGTCTCTCTCACCTTCAACAGCAGTTCCAAAATAATTAGCTTTCTTCTCAATAGCCATCTCTATTCATCCTCACTGCACCCACAGATGGGCATTTCATTTGTAATATGATTATACACATTATATGCAGCAATAACGCCTTCAGCAACACCAGTTATAGCTTGCTTAAATTTAGTATCCACTACATCTCCACAAGCATAAACTCCAGACACATTAGTCTTAGAATCTCTATCAACTATGATCTCCCCCTTACCATTTAATCTAACTCCGATTGACTTAGCTAATGAAGAGATAGGCACATGCCCTATTTCAACAAACAAGCCATCTAATTTGAATTCGACGCTGCCATTATACTCTTTATCCAAAACAACAGATGTTAAAAATTTATCTCCATTTATTTTTATTATATTAGTATCATTTATTATTGAGATCTTATTATTTTTTTCAACCCTTTCAAGATTGATCGGTTCAGCTCTTATCTTATCTTTACGATAGATGATATAGACTTTCTTAGCCCACTGAGTCAGCAACAAAGCCTCTTTAGCAGCAGAATCTGAACCTCCTACTACGCCTACAATTTTATTTTTATAGAAAGCCCCGTCACACAAAGCACAATAATGCACTCCTTTATTTGTAAATTCCTTTTCACCAGGCACATTTAACTTTCTCCATTCAGTACCTGTGGCAAATATCACTGATTTAGCGCTGAACTTCTTGTCCTTGACAGAAATTTTAAAGCATTTATCACATTTATCTATCTTCTCAACTTTTTTCTCTATAATCTCGATGCCATACTCTTTAGCATGATCCTTCACATTATCAAATAGGTCCATTCCGCTTATCTTCTTAAATCCAGGATAATTGGCTATATCATCTGTCAGTATTATAGTGCCCCCTACTTTTTCTCCTAAAACAAGTGTCTTAAGCTGGAATCTCCCTGCATAAATAGCAGCAGCCATGCCAGCAATTCCACCACCTACGATTATCAGATCATACATTTTATTCTTTTATATCCAATGCTTTGTTCAATGCATCAATATCAAATCCAACAATAGGCTCATTTCCTTCTACAACAATGACTGGAACACCCATCTGTCCGGATTTTTCAACTAACTCTTTTCTTGCTTCTTCATCTGCAGAAACATCTTTATCTTCATATTCCACCTTATGTTCTTTCAGCCAATCTTTTGCTTTATGGCACCAAGGACATGTTGGCGTAGAATATACAGTTACTTTTGGCATAAAAATCACCTCACATATAGTTTATCTAAAATCATTTATATAATTTACCCAAACTTTGGGCCGTCTAAACTGCCGTCTTGATTATACCCGCGTTTCTCCCAATATCCTTCATAGTTTGGATTATCACTGATTTCAATCTTTGTGACCCACTTGATCCACTTATACCCCCATCTATCTTCTGCAACCAATTGGAATGGGAAACCTCTTTCAGGAGGCAAAGTCACATTATTCATTTTATAGGCAAGTAATATATTATTATCCATTATATAATCTAATGGCAGTGAAGTTGAATATCCATCATAAGCATAAAATATGGCTGTATTTGCACCTTCTACAACATCTCCGATCAGATCCCTGACCAAGATGCCTTCCCACCATATCTTAACATCCCATCCTTCAACACAATACAAAGTTACAATCTTTGAATATATATCAAAACCAATCACTTCATCATATGTATATGATCTCTCGTCATCAACTAAACCCACGATCTCTAGTTTATAATCGCTCATATTCACATATTGAGGTCCCTTTATCGAATTCTCTCTAAAATCACTCACAGACCCAAGTTTCTCACCACTATACTCTCTTACTTCACTAGGCGCTAAAACCCTTGAAGACGCCCCACTTAAGCCATCATATGAACTACGCAGATCACAACCTGCTAACATTAATATCCCTAAAATAAATATCCATGCCCTCATTTATCTCAACTTTAATCTTTTTGGTTTACAGATAATATATTTATCTGTTGTTATTAACCCACAACCTTGACATATATAATATTTTGCATTTTTAAGCAGCTTTTTGGGGTCACAAAGATGGCCGATCCCTTTAACTTTATAACCACACGTCTGACATTTTTCATTATTTTTTTCTTTCATCATAAAAGATAGTCCTATGCATAATAATAACTTACTCTTTACCTATTAAACAAAAGGTTTAAATATTAAATAGTTTATCCAACATATAGAGGTAGCTTAAGATGACGCATACTGTAATAGCAGCTGTAGGGGATAATATGGAATCCCTGTTTGTAGGAGTTAGAGAATTCCCTACAAAAAAGATCATCTTGTTAGCAGACGAATCACATCTGAAAAAAGCAGAAGAGACAAAGAAAGAACTGGAAAAATTCAAGATCCCCGTAGACATCAAAAAAGTAAAAGGGGAACCATGGGAAACGACATTTGAGGCTGTTAAGGATATAAAAGAAGCAGAAGGCGAGCAAAATCTTATAATCAATGCAGCAACAGGTGTAGCAGGAGCTCACAAATGCGCCTTATGTTCAGCAGCATTTGTAAACGGATTAAAAGCATTCACAGTGCATGGCAATGAAATAAACATAATGCCCATCCTGAAATTCTCTTACTATAAGATATTGACAGATAAAAAGATGGACATATTAAAATTCCTGTACAATAACAAAGAATGCTGTGCTTCATTAGATGAGTTAAGTAAAAAATTAAAGATGTCTCTTCCTTTGATCTCTTACCATATCAATGGAAATCTTAAATCAGAAGGTCTAAAAGAGATGGGATTAGTCATGGCAGATGAATGGAAAGGGAGAGTAAAGATCTCTTTGACATTATTAGGTAAATTATTGGTTAAAGGTTATGTAAAATAGATTAAACTAGTATTATCTTATTTTTTTCATCATCTTCTGTTCATATACTTCTCTCAACTTTTCTGCTTTTATATAATTTTTTTCTGCATCGTACAATCTGCCTTTTTTATGATATTCTTGTCCTCTTTGATGGAATATGCGTGCCCTTTCAATATCAGATGCTCCAGGAAGCCCACCATAATAGTTTGCAAAAAGCAGCAATCCACCAATCACGATAACCAATATGATAAATGCACCTATTCCTTGTTTACCTGTTAGTGCACCGATAATAGCACCAGTTATATCTCCAAGACCACTTTCTTTACCGATCTCATTTACCTCATCAACATTTTCTGTTTTTGTAGGCAATACAGAATCTGTTTCACAAGGATTGGTCTCAGCAGGTTTTCCTGTGTTTATATTACACTTATTATTATCCACGCAACTTCTTGTCTGTTTACCATTTATACATCTGCTCCATGAGCTGCATTTCCAATCTGGTAAGCAAGCAGAACCAACACTACCATCATCAGTCACAACCACATTGTTGACTGCAGCAACATTTTGGCTGCCGCTTCCTCCTCCGCCCCCACTACCTCCTTGATTATTTGTTTGGCTGGTTTTAGGTGAACCAAGTATAGACCAGGTAGAAAAATGATCAGTATTCGCCCAGACATAATTTTCTATTGTATTCACTCCACCATCTGGATTATCATAGACTACCCATCCAGTTGTAGTGTTATAATACCATAATCTTAAGCTTGATTCATCAATACCTCTGCTCTCGATGTCACTATCATTATAATACATGACTATCTTAGCGTTAAACCCATTAAGTTCAGGAGCCTCTATCTTTACAAATTTGCCAAGATCCAATAGCCCAAAGCTTGAATTTGTCCAATTGTCCAAATTAGTTATTGTGATTTCAGTACTGATATTATGGGTTACATTTATGTCAATATGTGTATCAAATTCAGACGCATTTATCGACATAGTTTTATCACTATTAAATATCCTTGTCTCATTTATCATATACGCATTACCTACAGTTCCTGAAGTGCAATTAAATCTCTCTATCCTGGTAAATGGATTTCCATTAGGATCTACCCCAGTTATTGTCAATACATATTCTCCATTCTTATCTTGGTTAAGGTCAAATGACACAATATAATCCTCTGACCCAATAAGATTTAGCAGGTTGATCACATATTGGATAGATGGGTCATTTCCATCAGCAACATCAAAATATTTTGCAGCATGGATAAGTCTGGATTCAGGATCACCTGTCAGATTAACATATATCTCTAATATCAACTTGTTTATCCCATAAATTCCATTAGTGATTGTTTTAGTAGCATTTATTTTATTTTCTCCCTCGATCATGTCAACATTCATGGTATGGCTGTCTTTTATTTCACCATACAAGTTAGATATGGATATATTCATAAGACCACTGATATTTTTATTCGATTCGATTATACTATCGATCAGGATGTTAGATAAAACATTATAAACTTCTTTATCTGTTTTAAAATCGACAATTCTGGAATAATAACCGACAATATCGATTGGATAAGACCCATTTTTTCCTTTGAAAGTATAATCTATATAATATGTTCCAGATAAAAGCTGAGGTATTTCATAAGTTAGAGTTTTTCCTCCAGTAAATGATCCATCATGATAAGTGTTGTTCAGGAAATATAATATCAGATCACCAGAATCAGCGGTATTTAGTTTTATATCTACAATATCACCTATACTATATACTTGCTTATCTGTATACAGCATAAGGTTTGTGTCAGGCATAATGTTAAGATATACTGTATCTATATGCAACGACCTTCCAGAATCCATATAAACAAAATAGTCTATCCTTCCGTTATCTACATCATCTACAGGTATATTTTTGATTATGCTCTTTACATCATTGCTGCTAAGATTAAAGTTGTCTACTATAAAATTCTCATTATATTGTATTTTTAGATATAGCTGAAGATCAATATTATTTTTATTCTCTATAGTTATATTAAGTGATGCTATATCGCCGGCCGAATACAATCTC
>JBDRQV010000014.1:0-5455 GCA_043826105.1 Nanobdellota archaeon
CGATAAGATAAGCGCCATCATACTGACAGACCTTGATGCAATATTGACAGGAGCAAAAGTAAGCACAGGGACAGTCCATTCTGTAGACATACCAAAGACAGAGATAAGCTTTGACTGTAACTCATATAGTGTTGGCAGAGGTCGCATCAGTATCGGTGATAAGATAATATTCTCTCCTGATGTCATAAAAGGCAACAAGCTCATAACTTGGGCACTGGATTGGAATGCGCCGTTTTGGATAAACAACTTTCTTTACCTGACAAGTCCAGAAGTAAGGTATATCATTGTAAATAATCCAGTCTCTAATCTAGATGACAAGATTAAAGACGATTGGCTGCCAGATGAGATAATCAAAGAATCAGTTAACTCAATGGTCTATATAGAGGATAAGAACAATTACAGGGTCAGATTTATCCTCATAGACCAAGACCCAAGTGTAGACATAGATCTTACTGGTCTGGCAGGCATGAGAGATGAGCAAGTAACTGCCATAAAGATAGTTCCAGATGGAATCTCAGAAACAATAGGGGAAATATCTTTCTATAACAAAACAGGCAGCAGCTGGCGTTTCAATGAAAAAACACCCTACCTGAGCAAAGAATCCATGATCGGCGCAATATTTGCTTCTGATATAGACACATACAATTGTGCAATGGAAAAAGCATTTGCAAAATTCAGGATAATGTCATCTATCTATGAAAACAGATCTAGGTCAATGTACAATTATTATTCTTCAGGCAGCTGTTCAAGCGCACATTCTCTTGCCCAGGCTGATCTGTCATCAATATCTAATTCACAATTTATAAAATTAGACATAGATACTATCTATAATAATATGGTGGACCTCGAGCAGCTAAACGGAAGAGCACAGCTTTATTCATGTGTTCTTATATATTAAGATGAGAAGATCACAGATCCAGATGGGAGAGACCATTGCAATCCTGATAGTTTTCATCCTTTTTGTTTCCATAGGGATGATAGTTTATTTTAAGATGATGGAAGGCGGAGTTAATATGCAAAAAGAAGAAAACGTGCAGTTGCAGGCAGTTAAAGTAGCCCAAAGAGTTTCATTTCTGCCTGAACTGCAGTGCTCTGAGGAGAATGTCAGGAAAGATAACTGTATTGATCTTTTAAAGATAGAAAAAGCAGCAGAACTTATCAAAGCAAACACACTTGACATCTATTATGATAGTTTTGGCCTAAGCAACATCACTATCAGAGAAGTATTTCCAGACGCAAAAGAATGGTCAATCTACAGCGAGGTTCCAGAATATTATTCTGAAAAGAGAATAACTATCATACCGATATCTCTGGCTAATTATACAGAGAAAAAATACTATTTTGGTCTGATCGAATTAGAGGTTTATCTGAAATGAGAAAAGCGCAGATGGAGATGTTAGGATTGGCTTTGATAGTTATATTGATATCTGTGGGCATGCTGTTTGTGATAAAATTTGCCATCCTTGACCAGGTCCCGGATCACAAGCAGCAGTACACAGAATCAGAGCTGGCATCAAATTTTATAAGCACACTGCTGCAGACTACAAATCCAGGATGCAGAGGTCTAAGATATACCGAACTGCTCCAGGATGTTGCTGAAAAATCTCCCTTTGGCCCATACATGATGTGTGTACCAGGTTACGACACAAAAACATACCTGATTACTAATATAACTGCTATCTTAAACAGGACATTTGATTCCAGAAAGATCACATACAACCTTTCTTTGATCAAGAACAATCAGTTCAACATAACTCCCAGTTTTGGCAAAGGCTGCAGAGGTTCAAAAACACAGAAAGAATTTGCTGTTCCTGTAGGGGCAAGCGGAGCAGAAACATTATTCATAAAGATGGACATCTGTTCATAGAAAGTTTTTTTAAGATGAAAAATAATATCATAAATATGAAATGTAAAAAAGCAGAATGGGGATTGAAAGAATTATTGACTTTGATAGTCGTATTGTTTGCATTTTTTGTTGTCATGGCGATCTTCATAAACATATTGCTGAAGACATTAGGGTTCAAATGAAGAAAAAAGCACAGATGTGGGATCTGAAAACGATCATTCTATTATTGATAATCATGGTCATATTATTTTATCTCACATTAAACATTGCAAAGGTTTTCACAAAATCAGGCAGCTCTCAAGCCTGTTTATTATCAGTGATAGCAACATCCAAGACAAGGGGCAGCCCAACAGACGCACTAAGCCTTGAATGTTATACTAACTTTATCGGAGAATTAAAAGGAGACAAGCCAAAGATAGAAAAGACACTCTCAGAACTTAACTATGACTGTTGGCTTCAGTTTGGAGAAGGCAAATATGATGTTTTTGAAGGCCAGTTCACGTCAAAAGCAGCCCATTGTTTTATCTGCTCTAAGTTTAGGGTCCAGGAAAAGATAACCAACCAAGAATACCTGGATTATATAAGAAAAGAATATCTCACGGAGACAGGAAAAAGTTATTATGACTTCTTATATAATGGATTCTTATGGAATGTAGATAAAGATGGGGCTAAACTATCTCAGGATCCGATTCTTTTTGTTCAGCAATTAGATTTTGATAAATTAGAGCAGGCTAGTTTTCTTGACAGTCGTTTTGCTGATGTTTCAGCAATAGCAACATTAGATATTGACAATATGATCAATTACTGGTTTACCGATACAGCACCTATACCATTCGATAGCTTAGAGAAAAACAAGGACTATTCAGTTATATACTTCCAGATTTCAGATGAGTACTGGAAACAGCTATGGCTTATTAAGGGTCTTGCAAGAGTTGCAAGTTTTCTGGTAGATGCAGCAGCATATGCAATGATAGAGAAAAAATTCGAATTATATGGGGGAAAGATCCCTCCAGCTAGGATTATGGTCGTACCTTATGAGAATGTTGCTAATCTAAACTGTGATATGCTTCAAGGATGAAAAAAGCGCAATTTGAGATAAAGGCATTGATATTTTTTCTGATCGTACTAATCATACTGCTATCAATATTTGCAGGCTTATTGCATAGGATGCCGTTTGTAGGGGAACAAAAAAGATGCGAAAGCTACGTTACTTTGGCATCAACTTTGAAAAACCCATTCACAAAACAGACAAGGGTAAATCTGAACAAGGCCTGCCCTACAAAAGACGTAGAGATAAGGGCAAGAGGTTCACAGGCAGATATCCAAAATAATGCTTTTGACGACATTTTGAGTGAGATGTACCAATGCGGAAAGACATGGGGTTTTTCTGATGGTGAGATCAAGAAAAATCCTTTCAATCAATGGAACGTTGATAATGTATGTGTAGTATGTTCAGAATTGAAATTTGATGCTAGCTTAAAATCAAAAGGAGAGCTGGCAGGATTTTTAGAGAGGCAGACCAAATCAATAATTCCAGAATCATCTGACAAGACATTTTATCAATTTTTTACAGGCAGCCTGCCCACTCCAGCTATAGATCAGCAATTAAAGAATTTCAGAGTTGATGGAGAAGAATATAAGATAGACCCAAACAAGGACTATTATATTATATATGCAGTAAATATGAGGACAACTCCTGAAGGATTTCTGGCAAGAATGGGGCTTGGGACAATTACCGGGATAGGATTAACAGCTATCTTGGGTTCAAGATTAGCAGCTTTAAGATGGATGGTGATAGGATTTACAACATTGACAGGGGCATATATCGGAGCAAATGTTCAAGGCCAATCATATGCTAGCTGGTCAGGAGGCGTCCCAACTACAGACGGTGCATTATTGTTAGTCCCTATCAGATCTGCTAATGAAGTAGCAGAAGATATAAATAGTTACTGCAAAACATTAGGTGTAGATCCATTAGGTGATCCATGGAGTGATGAGTTCGATGAATAAGATAACCTCTAAAAAAGCAACATGGGGATGGGAGATGGTAGGCAAGCTGATCTTATTATTGATCATAATCCTTGTATTGATCACAATAGTGTTCTTTTTATCCGGAAAAACAAATATAGTCTGGGAAAAACTTAAATCAATAATGACATTCAGGCTTTAAAATGGACCAACTTAAGTTTATATTGACAGGAATAGCAGTGTTCATCCTTGTTTTTTTGATGATGAGTGCAGTTATGCCAAGATTGGGCTTTGTCAAATCACCCTTTCAGGGCATAACAGATGATACAGCTAATCTCAAGCCCTACTACTCTTTCAACAGCAAGGACAACGCTTTTGAATTCAGAGGCTACGAATTTCTTGATTATATACAAGTAGAGGTCATAAAAGGATTTGATGATGTCATAAAAGATGTAGCCCCAAAGATTGAGTCAGGCTCTGATCCAGGACAAGGCATAATATTTCATAATTTTAAATTATCTTTTTCTTATACAGATGGTCTTGGACATATAAAACAGATACCTTCTCAATCTATCAAGCACATATTCATCAATTTTAAGGTTGATGATAATTGGCTTACGGCAAATAGCCTTGCCAAATATGATATTGAATTTTATTATTACAACTCAACAGCATGGAAAAGCAAGAGTGTAAGCTATTTAAGAAAAGAGAATAATGATAATTATTTTCAGGCATCTCACGACTCAGATGGAGTATTCGCAATAGTGGGCATTAAGTAGCTTATAATTATCGAAACCTTTATATATATGAGAATACAAAAATAATTAACTAATCCAAATAATATTCAAAAGAGGTGTTCAAATGAAAAAAGCGCAAGGCTTAAGCTTAAATGTTGTTATCGTAGCAGCTATTGTTCTGATCGTATTGATAGTTCTATGGGCAATCTTTACAGGAAGGATGGGAGCTTTCTCACAAGGTGCAACACAGACCCAAAGGTGTAATGATGTATGTGTAGCAGCAGGAAGGATTGCAGGAACAGCACAAGATTTAGAATGTACTAATCCAGCCACAGATGTAGGCAAATATTCAGATCCAAGCGGTAAATTGATGCAGCACTGTTGTTGCGATATTTAGTTAAAAT
The DNA here is from genome assembly GCA_043826105.1 of Nanobdellota archaeon. Lineage (GTDB taxonomy): Archaea > Nanobdellota > Nanobdellia > Woesearchaeales > DATDXC01 > JBDRQV01. The sequence continues at coordinate 4,956 of JBDRQV010000014.1, forward strand.
GAAAAAAGCACAAGGCCTAAGTTTACAGACAATAATAATAGCAGCAATAGTCCTTATTGTTTTGATAGTTCTATGGGCTATATTTACAGGCCAGATCGGCGGATTCAGCAAAGGCGTAACTGAAACCAAAAAAGACTGCAAAAGCATATGCACAGCAACAGGGATATATACAGGCGGAGATATGAGTAATGCAGTAGATAAAAAAACATGCCCTCAATTCACAACATTTGTTGGATTAATAGATGATGTAGCATGTTGTTGCACTTAAAAAATGAAAAAAGCACAAGGTTTAAGTCTAGAGACAATAATAATAGCAGCAATAGTCCTGATTGTATTGATAGTTCTATGGGCTATATTTACAGGCCAGATCGGCGGATTCTCAAGAGGCGTTAAAGAAACAACCTTATCTACTCCAGCATGCAATAAACTTTGTGGAGCAACAGGTTTGTTTGGCGGAGGAGAAGTAACAACACAGACTGCTTGTGAAGTAAGTAAAGGGC
>JBDRQV010000015.1:0-11372 GCA_043826105.1 Nanobdellota archaeon
AATTTGCTCCACTACTATTACAAAGCGGACCAGAAGTGACACATAAACATAATCCATCTCTCCTTAGAGTAATAAGAAATCTTATTGAAAGATGCCAGCCCAATAAGATTTATGGTGGAGCTTTAAGGCGAGTTTATGATCCACAAGAATTTAGATGACCTTGAAATACCCTGATTCTCAAGCAAGAAAATCCTATGCCCTATTCCTCAATGCATTTGTAGCATCTGCCTTGCTGAAATAAAAAGGGCCTGAAAATGCATCACAGAATATCCTTCTAGTATAGCCTTCCAGTCCAGATATGACCTGAATTCCTTTTTCCATAGAAAGCGTAACATCACCGATTGTTCCAGATATCAGCCCCTTACCTCCTCCCTGGGTATTGAAAAGGTTAAAATGCTCTACAATCGCATGACCATCTGTGGTAGGATAGACTGCCCAAAGGCTTAATGTCTGGCCGCCTATCGCAACATACTGCCATGCTGCAATTCCAGAACTACGATCAACAGCCTCACGCAATGGAAGATATAACTTACCATTTACACTAAGAGGATCCTTCGGAAAAAGAGTATCATCCCTTACCATAACATCCCGTACTTCATTAAATGTATGATTTGCTGTAAAATAATTTCCATCACTAGATATCAGCTCATATTTCTGAGGATAAAGATCCGAAGCTACAAATGCATACAACACATCGCCCACCATAAAAGGCAGATGTGGCGTTTTCCCTCTAAACAATACCTTGCCAGTTTCTGCATCGACAAGTTTTCTGGTATAAGCGCCAGGATGATTATAGAACCTCTGCTCAATAGAATCAATCATCCTTCCAGTAAGAGTAAACACCTCTCCAGTAAAGTTACCATTAGATCCTTCTTTCCAGTCAGACATCCTTGCGCCTTCGCTGACTCTGGCAAAACCTATTAATTTATCATCAAGAGTGGATAATGCAGGGATGATCTCAGGTAATTCTGGCGAAAATTCCACATCAGGAAATGCATCAAAAAGATTTAAGTCCGCCATAGAAAAGAAGAATCGGATAATATTTATAAAATTACCCATCTGTTAGCTTTGTCCAATATTAGACACTTTTGTCTAAATTGTCGTATTCTGGTCGATATATTTATAAACAAAATGCTCAAACATCCGAATGTGATAAAAATGCATATGCTAAACTTAAAACCATATTCAAAAAAACAGATAGAAGAGATTATAGAATTAGGGATAAAGATAAAGACAAATCCGGAAAAATATTACGACAAGCTGAAAAATAAGGTTCTTGTGATGTTATTCGAAAAGACATCGACAAGGACAAGGACAAGCTTTGAAGCAGGCATGGCTCAATTAGGAGGACATGCCATCTATCTTGACTGGAAATCCACTCAATTGAAAAAAGCAGTATTGAAAGACGAGATAAGGTGCATCGAAAGGTATGCCGACATCATAATGGCTCGCGTATATAAGCATGAAACAGTTGCAGAGATGGCTATGCACTCGACAAAACCAGTGATAAACGGCCTATGTGATGAATACCATCCATGTCAGATATTATCTGACCTTATGACTATAAAAGAAAAATTCGGAAAATTAAATGGATTGAAGTTAGCTTATGTTGGAGACGGCAATAATGTCTGCAACAGTCTGATAATAGGATGTAAGAAGCTGGGTATAAATATATCAGTAGCGACACCAAAAGGTTATGAGCCCATGGAACAGCCAGACCTATTGACAAATGATCCAAAAGAAGCTGTTAAAGATGCAGATGTTGTCTACACAGACACATGGGTATCGATGGGACAGGAAGCAGAAGCTAAAAAGCGATTGAGGGTATTTCCTCCTTATCAGGTAAATATGAAACTCCTAGGAAAAGCATTGTTCATGCATTGCCTGCCTGCTTATCGCGGCTATGAGGTAACAGATGAAGTGATCGACTCAGAACAGAGCATTGTCTTTGATCAGGCTGAAAACAGGATGCATGCTCAGAAAGCACTGATGTTGATCCTACTAAATAAAAAATAAAAAGATGAAACAACTAAAAAACAATATAACTGCTGTCGAAGGTTTTACAGCTTTGGGAAAATGTATCGGGATAAAGAAAGGAAAAAAGGACTTTGCAGTCATCTACTCCGACAAAGTATGCGCCACAGCAGCAGTCTATACAAAAAACAAAGTAAAAGGTGCCCCCCTCTACATCACAAAAGATCATCTTAAAGATGGTAAAGCTCAGGCAATAATAATCAATTCAGGCATTGCGAATGTTGCAACAGGCAAGCAAGGTATTAAAAATGCCGCACTGACATGTAAATTAGCTGCAAAAGAACTGAACATAAACGAAAACAACATCCTAGTCGCTTCAACTGGAGTCATAGGAAAGCAATTGCCTATGAATCTGATAAAAAAAGGGATCATTGGAACAAAAGATAATCTTAAAAAACTTAACAACAATGTTGCAGAAGCTATCTTGACAACAGACATCGTAAAAAAGGAGATAGCTATCAAAACAGATAATTTTACCATCGGAGCGATTGCAAAAGGATCTGGGATGATCCATCCGAATATGGCTACAATGTTGTGCTTTATCAGTACAGATGCTGATCTAAGCCCTAAAGAATTGAAACAATGCCTGACAAATGCAGTAGACCAAAGCTTTAACATGGTCAGTGTCGACATGGACACCTCAACTTCAGATATGGTTATCCTGATGTCAAACAATAAAGTAAAAACAAACAAACAAAAATTCCAGAAAGCCCTGGATTATGTATGTAAAGAGATGGCAAAGAAGATAGCTGCTGATGGAGAAGGCGCTACAAAACTGATAGAAGTTAATGTTAAAAACGCCAAAACAGAAAAAGATGCTAAGAAGATCGCTAAAGCTGTTATCTCCTCTAATCTAGTCAAATGCGCTATGTTTGGCAACGATCCGAATTGGGGACGTATCATGTGTGCGATGGGTTATAGTGGAGCAGAATTTAAAGAAAATAAAGTAGTGATAAAACTGCAGAACAAACTGATCGTGAAAGACGGATTTGAAGATAAGAGCTTCAATGCTAAAAAGATTTCAAGATTATTAAAAGATGAAAAAGTTGTCATTGATATTGATTTAAAAGATGGAGATAAAAAAGCAACAGCTTATGGATGCGACATGAGCTATGATTATGTAGAGATAAATGCTGAGTATCATACTTAAGATGGTTTTGAAATTGAAAATTTCTAAACCTTTACAAATCTGAGGGATTTGAAATGGAGACTATACAAAAAAAAGCTATTGTGTTAAGGGAAGCATTGCCCTACATCCAGAAATACAGCGGAAATATATTTGTCATCAAATATGGTGGAAACGCTATGGTAGATGAAGAGCTGAAAAAGTCTGTGATGGGAGACATCGCCTTGCTAAAACATGTAGGTATCAACCCAATAATTATCCACGGCGGCGGACCAAGCATAAGCAAAGAGATGCAAAAAGCAGGCATAAAGCCAGTCTTTGTAGATGGCCTAAGATATACAGATGAAAAGACGATGGAGATAGTGAGAAAAGTTTCGATAGAGATAAACAAAGAGATCCAAGATATGTTAAAAGAAGAGAAATGCAAAGCAGATGATGCCAGCAAAGACCTGATAAAAACAAAGATAAAAGATAAAAAATTAGGTTTAGTAGGAGAGATAATCGATGTTGATAAGAATAAGATATTGAAGATGATAAAAAAAGGCATCATACCTGTGATAAGCCCCTATGGATTTGATGGAGATAATTTCAATAATATAAACGCAGATACTGTAGCGACAAAAGTAGCTGAAGCTGTCAAGGCTGAAAAGCTGACAATATTGACAAATGTAGAGGGAGTCTATGAAGATGGAAAACTGATAAGCCATCTAAGCATAAAAGACGCCCATGAAGGAATAAAAAAAGGAGTAATAAGTAAAGGCATGATCCCAAAAGTTGGGGCATGTGTGAATGCTGTTGAAAAAGGAGTTGGAAAAGCCCATCTGATAGATGGGACAACAAAACACTCTATCCTATTGGAGATATTCACTGATAAAGGTATTGGAACTGAGATTGTAAAAAATGGAAACTGAAAAGATAAAACAGATTGAGAAAAAGCACATTATGCAGACCTATGGAAGGTTTGATGTGGTTATAGACCATGGTAAAGGAAGCTATGTCTTTGATAAAGAAGGTAAAAAATATTTAGACTTTTTAGGAGGCATTGCCACATGTACTGTAGGGCATGGAAATCCAAAAGTAGCAGAAGAGATATGCAAACAGGCAGGCAAACTACTTAACATCACTAATCTATATTATACAGAACCCCAGGCCATATTAGCTGAAAAACTAAGCAAGCTTTCTAGAATGGAAAAATGTTTCTTCTGTAATTCAGGAACAGAAGCTAATGAAGCAGCTATCAAATTAGCTAAAAAGATAACAAAGAAAAAACAATTTATTGCATTTGAAGACTCTTTTCATGGCCGTACAACAGGCAGCTTAGCAGCAACATGGAAAGTTAAATACAAAGAATCTTTTACCCCTTTGGCTCCAGATGTTGTATTTGCAAAGTTCAATGATATAGTATCATTAAAAAAAGCGATAACAAAAGAGACAGCAGGCGTATTATTAGAGCCGATCCAGGGAGAAGCAGGAGTTATCGTTCCTGATAAAGGTTACTTGAAAGAAGTTGAAGAACTATGCAAAAAACACAACATACTTTTGATTGTTGATGAAGTGCAGACAGGAAATGGCCGAACTGGGGAATATTTTGCTTTTCAGCACGATAATATCCATCCAGACATTGTCACAACATCAAAAGGTATTGCTAATGGTGTACCTATAGGGGTCTGCATAGCTAAAAAAGGAATTGACTTTGAAAAAGGCGACCATGCTTCAACATTTGGAGGAAATAGTTTAGCTTGTGCTGCTGCAAACGCCACGATTGATTATATTTTAGATAACAAACTTATGGAAAATGCAGAAAAAGTTGGAAACTATTTTATGGAAAAGCTAAAAAGATTAAACAAGCCGATAATAAAGAAGGTCAAAGGCAAAGGTTTGATGATAGGTGTTGAACTGAATGAGAATAAAGCAAAAGATATTGTCGATAAATGCTTAGAAAAAGGATTATTGATAAATAATGCAGCTGACAATATTTTACGTTTCCTGCCGCCATTGACCATTACTGAAAAAGAAGTTGATGAAGCAGTGCAGATTCTGGAAAAGATAATATGATAAGAATAGGGATAATCGGAGCCAGTGGGATTACTGGGTATGAATTGACAAAGATACTGGGAAAGCATAATGATGTCCAGATCAAGCTGCTTAATAGTGCATCATGTGAAGGTAAAAAAGTTAAAGATGTCTTTCCAGATATGGAAGGTAATGTGAGGGACGAAACATACCATAACCTCTCAGATGTTAAGATCAATGGATTAGGGATAGATGTTGTCTTTCTATGTGTACCTCACACAAAAGCAATGAGTTTAGTTCCTTGGCTAAAATCAAAAGTTATTGATCTAAGCGCTGATTACAGGTTTAAAGATCCTGAAGAGTTTGAAAAAGTATATAATGTTGAACATGTAGATAAAAAAACAAAAGCAGTCTATGGTCTCCCAGAACTTTTCAAAGAAAAGATAAAAAAAGCACGTGTAGTCGCAAATCCGGGCTGTTACGCAACTTCATGCATATTAGCAGCATATCCTATACAAAAAAATGCTAAATATATTGTTTATGATTGTAAATCGGGGTATAGCGGCGCTGGCAAAAACTCAAAATATATGAAAGACCCTGACGTGATAAAAGACAATATCGAAGCTTACAAACTGACTAAGCATCGCCACAAATATGAGGTCAATCAATTCATAAAGACGAAGATAAGTTTTACGCCCCATGTTATAGATACATATCAGGGCATAATGTGTACAGCACATATCTTATTAAAAAAACATCAGGATCCAGAAGAGATAAAAAACCTATACAAAACATTCTATCATGACAAGCCGTTTGTCAAAGTAGTTGACAATATTCCTGATCTGCATACTGTTCAAAAGACAAACATGTGTTATATTGGTGGTTTCGAGGTTGATGAAAACAATCAGCTGGTCATTGTTGCTGTCTTAGATAATCTGATCAAAGGGGCTGTCGGACAGGCAGTGCAAAATATGAACATAATGTTTAATATTGATGAAACAGAGGGGTTGAAATGTCCTTAGAAATCAAAGATTTATGGGACATTAAAAACAATAGCAATTGGAGGTGTTTTTAATGAAAAAGAAAGTTATTTTAGCTTATTCAGGTGGATTAGATACATCTGTAATATTAAAATGGTTATTAGACAAAGGGTATGATGTTGTCTGCTATGTTGCAGACCTTGGTCAAAATGAAGACTTCAAAGCTGCAAAAGATAAAGCCCTTAAGATAGGGGCATCTAAAGTATACATAGAAGACCTAAAGAAAGAGTTCATAACCGATTTCATATTTCCTGCATTGAAAGGTAACTCGATCTATGAAGGTAAATACCTGCTTGGAACAAGTATAGCCAGGCCTTTGATAGCTAAAAAACAGATCGAGATTGCTAAGAAAGAAAAGACAAATATTGTATCACATGGTGCAACAGGAAAAGGTAATGATCAGGTTCGTTTTGAACTGACTTATTATACGCTGATGCCTGATGTAGAGATCATAAGCCCATGGAAAAACCAAGAATTTCTTGATCAGTTTAAAGGAAGGACAGACATGTTAGAATATGCTAAAAAGAATAACATAGAAGTTAAAGCGACCAAAAAAGCGCCTTACAGCACTGACCCAAACCTTATGCACATCAGTTATGAAGCAGGCATACTGGAAGATCCTATGCAGACTCTTCCGGAAGAAGCATTTGAGCTTACTGTCTCACCTAAAGAAGCACCTGATAAAGAAACAGAGATCATGATAGAATTCAAGAAAGGGATTCCTATCAAGGTAGAAGACAAGACAAATAAGATAACAAAGACAGAACCATTAGAGATGTATACTTACTTGAACAAGATTGCAGGAGAAAACGCTGTTGGAAGAGAAGACCTGGTAGAAGACCGTTTTGTAGGCATGAAATCAAGAGGAATATATGAAACACCTGCAGCAACTGTCATCAGAAAAGCACATCTGGATATTGAAGGCCTGACAATGGACCGTGAAGTCATGCAGATCCGCGACAGTATCATCCCAAAATTTTCTCAACTGATCTATAACGGATTTTGGTATGCTCCTGAGATGGAACTATTGATGGCTATCAACGATAAATGCCAGGAAAATGTAGATGGAAAAGTACATATGAAACTATACAAAGGCAATATAATGGTCCAAGGTAGAGAAAGCCCTAATAGTTTGTACGATGAAAAAGTAGCTTCAATGGATGTTGAAGGCGGCTATGACCAAAAAGACGCGATCGGTTTTATTAAACTGAATGCCCTAAGGTTAAAGGCGTGGGCTAAAAGGAAAAAAATAAATTAACCTTTTTGATAATAGAAATTATAAACTCCTACTTCTGAAGAGGGGTTAATAATTCTTCTTTTATAAACTCAAAACCTCATAAGCTAGCACTATCTAAAGAAAACTTTTTAAATAAACTATAGTTCTTCTACAATATGGATATTGCAATAGATATATTAGAACAGCAATTTGCATTAGAAGATAGGCTAGAAGATATACCTGTTCAAATAACCGAATTAGAAAGAAAAAAAGATAGATTAGATACTAGACTTACAAACTTAGGTGACAGCCCACTATGTATGAAAATAAAAGAAAAAATAAAAGAAGAGATTTATTCTACCGATAGAACAATAGAAGAATTAAAAGATCAAGAAAGAGATAGTGGATTATTCTTACTAAATTATTATGAATTACAGCCATTATTCAAAGAAAAACCAGTAAAAACAGCCGAAGTATACTTGCTATATGCAAATAGAGTATATAAGATGGATTTATCAGAAAAAGATAGGATAGTCACCTTCCAAGCTCAAGAAACCGAATTGATGCCTGCAGATTTATTAAGTATAAGAGAAAATCCAACACATAATCAATATTTATATCAAGGAAATGAAAACATATCTCTGCCCAGGTTGGCATTAGGTGCTTGTGGCGCATTCTATAATAAGATAAAAGGCCTTAATCTGCCTGTAAGAGAGATAATCTTCAGCGATCAACCATTAATTAATGTATATGAGGTAACAGATTGCCTCCTTTAGTATTTTATATGATTGGGTTTCTTGAGATATAGGGTAATTATTTCCTTACTCTTTTTGCAATATGCTCTAAGTTATAAAATAGTATAGTGGGGTTTCTTGAATTAGCTCTGACCATAATTCCAATATCATTTATAGCCATAGAGACCTGACAAGGTCTAACAATTGGATCATCATAAACATGCATCGCAAACTTACCTTCATTGTCAAAAGCCTTTAAACTAGGGAAACATTCATCTGTAGTCTTAGTATAAGCCCAGACATAACCTTTAGGATCAACACAATGATGGGAAGGTAACGCACCTCTTTCTTGACCAATTTCATGTATAACTGGTCTGCTCTTACTAACATCACCTCGCATTATATCTCCATCATCAATTACCCATATTCCACCATCTTTCTTAAAATAAACAGAACCATCATGTATCTGAAATCGAGGTTCAGATTTGAATAGATAAGATGATTCCCTACTAGCATTAAAAGGAATACCAGTTAGTTTACCATCACGTACAGCAAATAAGATGTTTCTTGGATTAGATTCAAATGACTCAAACATAAAGTAATATGTTTCATTTGCCTTAGTTGCTTGCATTAGATGATAACCCAAATGATCTCCTTCGAGTAGATCAAGCAACTCACAATAACCATCATCTAAATCAGAATCTACATGAAATCGTGCATTGTCAAATCCTGAAACAACAGATATCATTCCATTTTCATCAACTGAAAGATTGTCATAAAATTGACCTTGTATTCTTGGCCCATCTCTAGGGCACCAATATTGAAAAATGGGTTGCATACCCATATCATGCTTATCAATAATATTTCTTGATTCAATATCAAATAAAGCCATCATTAACTTATCGATATTATCATAAGATTGACCTAAAACAACTAATGTTTTCCTATCTAAAAAAGCCATATCTAATGGATGTATTTGATGAGGACGTAGATTGATATATACTCCTGAAATAAGTTTGGGTTCATCTATCGTGTGTTTTGAAGTTAATTCAGCACTTGAAATAGCATGTTGTCTACTAATTGACCTATCCATCAAAAGAGGACTAACGCCCTCTTCAGTTAATATCTTCTCCAAAGGGATTGATATAATATCCATCTTCACATGGTTTAAGCTATGTTTTATAAATTTTTTGTTACTTTAAAGTAGAACCCTAATATATTTATCATATTCGAGTAAACACAAATTTTTATATACTTTGATTTCTTTTTTCATTAAAATAGGGGTGGAATGAGTGATATCACATAAAAATTACATAGAACAAGCCATAAAATTAGCTGTTAAAGGAAAAGGTACTGTTTCTCCGAATCCGTTAGTCGGTTCTTTGATTGTCAAAAGGGGCAAGATAGTTGGCCAGGGCTATCATAAAAAATGCGGCCAGGATCATGCAGAAGTGATTGCTTTGAAGCAAGCTGGTAAAAAAGCAAAAGATGGTATATTGTATGTTACTTTAGAACCATGTTCTCATTGGGGCAAAACCCCGCCATGTACTGAAAGGATTGTTGAAGCAGGGATCAGAGAAGTTGTCATCGGCATGAAAGATCCGAATCCTGCTGTAAATGGCTATGAAGAATTAAAATTAAGAGGCATCAAGACAAGGATAGGTATGCAAGAAGATGAATGTAAAAAGATAAATGAGCCATATATAAAATGGATGAAGACAAAAAAACCATTTGTTGTTGTAAAAGCAGCCATGAGTCTTGATGGAAAGATAGCTACCAGAACTGGTGATTCTAAGTACATCACTTCTAAAGAAGCCCTTAAATTTTTCGATGAACTAAGGTCAGAGTATGATTCCGTCATTGTCGGTTCTCAAACAGTATTAAAAGATGATCCTCAATTGACAGTCCGCTTGTTCAAAGGAAGAAATCCTATGAAGATTGTTGTCGACAGCACATTAAAGATACCCCTTAACTCGCATATAATCAAGAACGAACCTAACAGGCTGATAGTGGCAACATCTAAAAGCGCTTCAAAAACCAAGATGAAACAGCTACAGCAAAAAGGAGTCAATGTTCTGGTAATCAACACCATCAAAAGCAAGATCGACATCAAAGAACTGATGAAAGAGCTGGGAAAAAGAGAGATATGCTCCATCTTAGTTGAAGGCGGCGCAGAATTAAATGCAGAGATAATAAAATCTCAGGTTGCTGACAAAGTATTATTTTTTATTTCCCCAAAGTTTATCGGCGACGGATTAGGCGCTTTAGGTGATCTGGGGATCAATCAGGTGGATAAGTCAATCAAGCTGAAAAACCTAGAATATAAAAAGATAGGAAAAGATATGCTGGTTGAGGGTTATTTGTAAGAATTCTTTAAAATGGACTCAGAAAAAGCATTAGTTGTCTTTCAGGGCAAGCAGATAAGAAGAATTTGGCATAGTAATGAATGGTGGTTTTCAGTAGTTGATATTGTTTCTGTACTTACCGACTCTAAAGATCCCAAGCAATATATAAATAAGATGCGAAAAAGGGATGAAGAGCTTTCTAAAGGGTGGGTACAATTTGTACATACCCTTTCTATACCTACCTCTGGCGGCCCTCAACATATGAATTGCGCTAATACAGAAGGGATATTTCGTATAATCCAGTCAATCTCTTCACCTAAGGCCGAACCTTTCAAGAGATGGTTGGCTAAAGTTGGTTATGACAGAGTTCAAGAGATAGAGAATCCTGAATTAGCACAGAAACGTATGAAAGAATTGTATAAATCGAAAGGCTATTCTGATGATTGGGTAGAAAAAAGGGTTAGAGGAATAGCAATAAGGGATGAACTTACGGATGAATGGGATAAGAGGGGAATTAAGACTAAAAGAGAATATTCAATTTTGACTGCAGAGATCTCTAAAGCTACGTTTGATCTAACTCCAAGTGAGTATAAGAAATTTAAAGGACTGAAAAAAGAAAACCTAAGAGATCATATGAATGACTTGGAATTAATATTTACTATGCTTGGTGAAGCTTCTACCACAAAGATTGCAAGAAAGAAGGATACTAAAGGGTTTGATAAGAATAAAACTGCTGCAAAAGAAGGTGGAACAGTAGCAGGTGTGGCAAGAAAAGAGTTGGAAAAAAGAAGCGGTGAAAAGGTAGCCACATCAGAGAATTATCTTAAAGAGATTGAGTCTAAGAAAAGAAAGAAGATTTCTAAG
>JBDRQV010000016.1:0-4082 GCA_043826105.1 Nanobdellota archaeon
GCTTTTTCAATCTCTTTTTTAAATCTAATTTCAGAATGACATCCTAAGGCTAATCTATATCTGAAAACATCGTCAGGATTTACCAATATTCCATCCTCTACCTTTCTTGCTTTTCTTTCATTCCATGTTTTTAATTCAACATATCTGATTCTGAACGCATCTTTATCTTGTTCTTCTTCATCAGGTATCAATCTAAAAAATCCCTGTCTTAGGTCAAGCTTAGAAAACTCCATATATGCACTATCGAGCAATTTGCCGCTAAGTTGAGTCATGAAATAATTCTTTGGTTCACCACTAGGATCATCACCCTTCTTTTTCACACAAAGAATATCTCCATTAACTCCAAATATACCTTCTCCAGCCAACTGGCGATATCTTTCTGAATTTTTTATAGGCATTACACTTTCATACAAGCTTTGAGCACTGCTCCCAGTTATTTTCTTCTTACTAGCATTATATTGTAAAACACCTAGTTCAATCAATTTTTCTCCAACTTCACTAGATATCGATAATACTTCACAAACCCTATCTATAGAGTGGCCAGCACCTTTAGCAAATCTATTTTTTAGCCTTCTGATTTCATAACCCGATAACCCACCATTATCCTTAAACAGATCACCTTTGTTTCTCATCTGGTAAAAATTAGGTGCGGTCAACCCTAAAATTATGGATGCCTTTGTATAGTCATATACCTCATTATCATCTATTATCATACCGCCAATATCCTCTCCTTCTCCACGATGGGTATGATAATTTTTTGTTATCATACCCACCAGTTCATCCTTATCTCTTATCACATCCAGCTGTTCTTTTGAAAGTATCAACACTTTTTCATCTGCATTACCTACACTTTGATCCTTACCCAAGTTAGGTCTTACCGATCTATCCCTTTTTTCAGGTACAATGGGACTTGTTTGGTCTGATTCTTCAAGCTTTTCTGCTTTTATTATCCCTCTCTCACAAAGTTCAGTATAAACTCCAGTGCCCATAACAGGGAATATATTATCATAGACAGAATTGGCTGAATTAAGAGTTATGCCTTTGATATTCTTTTCAATATATCCTCTTTCTATCAATACGTTTAAAATTCCTGAAGAGATAAATAATCCCCTTTCAACAATCTCTGCAGGGATACTTCCTCTTTTAAATGCACCGCTTCCAATAAATCTATGTTTCAATCTCTCTACTTCATAAGCAGGTATTCCATCTTCACTTTTGAATAATTTTCCAACATTCTTACATTGGTATAGGTTGATATTAGTGATATGGGTTATTTCAGATACATCATCATATGTGAAAAACTCTTTACTGCCTGTAAACTCAGGTTTAAAATGCCGATGGTAGTTCTCTGCAATCCTAAAAAAAAGATCTTCATCTGAAATTGCCTTAAGTTCTGCATGGGGAATATCTAATAACCTTTCATCGAGACCTAATTTAGGTCCATCTTCACCTTTAGGTTTAACCTGAGCTGGATCAGAAGTCTCAGAAACACCAACATCCCCCCTTTTGTCCCCCTCACTTATATCTAATCTATCAACTTTTTTAGAATCAGGAACCACATCACTACTCTTACCTAAATAACCAGTTAGATCATCCTTGAGACCATAAAAAATGTCAGCTAACCTACCCATGGCTGTGGAAGTGCTAGTCAATACATCACCCAAAATCCCACTCCCTTCTGCAAGTCTGGTTGCTATAATCCGTTCTAATCTATCCAACTTAAACCCTCATAAATTTCTGCCTATTCATATATAGCTGTGCAGCATTATACAATCGTTTGTTCTTTACCTCTATCGATGATATAGCCTCTTTTTTAGTAGCTTGACTAAACTCTCCCAATACTATACTTCCTTCAAAAACCTTCCCAGCTATATTGACTCCTATAAATGGGCCATGTTCATCAACAATAGCCCTGATTTTTTCTTCATCAGAAATCTCTCCTGTCATGATCTCTAATGTCAATTCTAGTGATCCAGGAGCATAATGGATTTTTTCTTTGTATAATATCGGCAGCATACCTATTCTTGCTAAAGCTTCCATTGTCGCTTCTCTTTCATACTCACCTAATTCTTTTATCATCCCAGATCTAAAAGTACTTTCAGGAATATATTGCCTTACCATAAGTATCCTTGTTTGATCATCAGGATTTACCAGAAAACTGTCTGTAGGCCTGTGGCTTTGACCAGTATCTGCACCAATATATCTTACTCTAAATGCATCTTCATATTGTTGTTCAACATCAGTAATCAGATCAAACTCATTTTGTCTTAAATTGGATTTAGACAAACCGGTATAACTGCTATCAGCAGCTTTCCCACCTCTTTGTGTAAACAAGTATATTCTCTGAGGCGATGAGTCTGCTGGTTCTGGCTTAGGTGGCTCTGCTGGTTCTATATGGGTTGACTCTACAGGCAGTGATCTTATATTCTCAACAATATATTCTGGCTTAAGCATATTACCTCCAACTGCAGATGCATCATTTACTATTGCACCTGCATCATCAGTTGAAGTAATTGGCACTAATAACTCAGCTGATCCTGTGGCTGCTGGAGGTATTCCCTTGTCTACAACATAATCATTTTTTCCAGGATTTTCTACAGGTTTAGCAACATCGCCTGCTGCAACAACTTGATCGATAGTTACCTCTAAATCTGGTGCAGGAGATTTTATCTCCGGAACTGTTTGATCAGCAGCTATCACATTACCAGTTAGTTTAACAATAGGTACAGGAAGTGATGTCACATTCTCTGAAACTGCACAACAACCACTTTCTGCTTCTGTACAATCAGGCACATAAACCAGAGCTTTTGCTTCAGTTGCATAAACAACAGGCTTAACCAATTTTTTTGAAACTAATCCATCATATTCCTCAGAACCCTGGATAGGATAAATTCTATCAAAAAGACATTTGGCTGAATCAGGGTCAATCACATAATCTGTCGATTTTGCCCTTACTAACTTCCCCATATTAGCCAGCCTATACGCAATATCCCTTGTTATCAATAATTCTCTGCAGAAATGATCAAGATCAATTTCTTTGCCCTCAAATCTAGATCTGTTATTTATCCTTAATATTTCATAACCACTTACATTATTACCTTTAGCATATATTAATCCATCTTTGACTAATTTGATAATCTCTACCTTTTTAAGCCCAATAGCCCTCGAAACAGTATCATAATCATATAATCCCCTATCTTCTATTGTTACAGTCCCACCTGACGCACCAAGTACAACTTCAGATGGTCTGTTCTTATGGTAATTTTCAGTAATCCTATGTATTATTCCATCTCCATCTAATCCAAACAACTCCATCATATCAATATCTAAAACACCATCAGTTTTAGCTGGAGTCGGTATTTCATATCCATCTCCATCTTTTGCAGGTTCACTTCCTTTCTTTGGAGCAGACCCACGCCTTATTCTCGGAGAATCAGGGATCAATTCGATCGGTTTCAATACACCATTCTCAACCAGTTCATTAAATCTTGGAGAACCTAACATAGGGAATACTCTCGCATATAATGCAGATGCAGTTTGAGCTGAAGCATACTCATCTTTCTTAAATCCAGTCTGCAAAACACCCAGCTCAAATAATCTTTCCCCTATCTCTTGAGAAATGCATAATCTTTCATAAAGTTCGCCTTTAAGGGTATTTGAATTTCCACTCAGTCTATGATACAGCCTCAACATTTCATAACCGCTTAAAACACCTTTCTCAGTAGTGATCTGTTTATTAAACTTCATTTGATGTAATACTTCTTTCTTGATTCCAGTAATAGTACTAACATCCTCATAAGAATATCTTTTTTCAAGCTCTATCTTCCCACCATTTATCTCTAAAGGTAAAACACTATGATAATGTGCAGCTATCCTATCTACCAGATTAGCTTCATCAATACTTTTTAACTCATCCGCATCTATACTCAACCTACCCTCATTCTCTAAACAAATGTCAGCAGGTCGAGGCTGTCCTAGATCAACTTTTGCAGCTATTCTTTCTTCAGTTTTAACTGGAGTTTCTCCCAGATCACTAACATAGCTACTGATATCTCTTTGTGTTGCTGAAAGAAATTCAGAAA
>JBDRQV010000017.1:0-6411 GCA_043826105.1 Nanobdellota archaeon
CTTTTTTTAAGAAACTCTTTTATTTTTAAGGATATGCTGGCTCTTCCCTCAATAGAGTGGTCATCTATATCTATATCATAGTAAACTTTCATATTGTTTCACTTCATTTAATCACTATCAATTCAACATCTATAGCTTTAAAAACTTCACCTAAGACTAGACCTACCATCTGTCTTAATCTTTTTGGATAAATGATCTTTCCTAATCTGGTAGGGATAAGTTCAAGTTTAATAATCTTGAATTTCGTCTTCTTTTTTATTCCATAATGATTATGGGAGTTTACAATATTGTCAAAAGAGGTTTCATTAAAATAATGTTTATGGGTAATATCATTATATGCTCCCTTACAATTGTAATGTGGGACTATTATCTTTATTATTGCATCTTTCTTACAAATTCTATGAAGTTCATTCAATACCTTTATCGGATCTTCAAGATGTTCAAGGACATTATCCAAAAGGATATAATCAAATATATCTTTTTTAAATGGATAGGGCATTTTGTTAAAGTTAAAAGATTTATCAATACCTTTTCCCTTTTGAATATCTACATTTATCCAACCTTTTATTATTTTTTTTCCACAACCAAAATTTAATTTTTTCATTTTATCACTTGTTCATATGTTCTTATATGTTGTTTATAGTTTACTTCTTTATTGCATTTTTTGTTTATTGTATTATATGCATTTAAGGCCAGTAACTTCCTAAATCGGATATCTTTTATAAGTCTTATTATTGATTCAGCCATATTTTCCACATTTTTGGGTTTTACCAATAGTCCTGTTTTATTATTTTTTACGAGTTCTGAGCTTCCACCAACATCTGTCGCAATTACACATCTTTTCATCGAAAATGCTTCAAAAATTATCCTTGTCAGCGGTTCAGGCCATAATGATGGTGATATCACAAACATACTATCTGCATATTCTCTCTGCATCTTTTCATGATCTATCTGTCCCAAAAACATAATATTATCTTCTAATCTAAGCTGTTTAGTAAGCTCTATCAACTTATTTTTTGCAGATCCGTCTCCAGCTATCTTTAGTTTAGCCCCAGGATACTTGTCAGCTACAATTTTCCATGCTTTTATAAGGAAGTCAAATCCCTTTGTCGCTTTAAGCCCACCAGCAGTGAATATCTGGATATTATTTGATTGTTTTTCAGATGGATTCCAGTCTTCTTTTTGGACTTTTATTGTTTTTATCTTATTCTTTGAGATACCTGACAGGATAATCTGTTTTTTAATGAAATCAGATACTGTTATGTAGTAATCTATCTTCTTAAAATAATCAATCAGGCGAGTCATCTGCCTGTAGAACCAAGGAAAAGCAAGAAAGCTAATGGAGCCTAGGTCATATGCATTTCTAAATGAATCATACAGGCATTTTTTATATTGTTTTTTATCACATTTAAATCTGATCTCATTCCTTTCAAGACACATTGAAAGATTACAGACAAACCTATAATCTCTTACTGTAAACACAGTAGGTATATCCATTTTTTTAGCAGCTGTGATAGCTGCAATCATCATGGAAGAGTCTTGAATGTGGATTATATCGGGTTTTTCTTTTTTTAATATATTATATATCTCTTTAGACATATAATTATCTATCATCTTATTTCCTATAAGCAATACAAGGTTTGGAATAAATCTGGTAAATTTTATAGGATATGTTTTGACTGGCATATCTTTTGTTATTTTTGTGGTTATAACAATAACATCATGGTGGTCATTTAAGTTTTTGGCCAGCAAAAATGCACTTATCTCTGCTCCAGATGTTTTTTGACCTAAAAATGTAGAGATTATTGCTATTTTCATCTTTGTCT
The DNA here is from genome assembly GCA_043826105.1 of Nanobdellota archaeon. Taxonomy (GTDB): domain Archaea; phylum Nanobdellota; class Nanobdellia; order Woesearchaeales; family DATDXC01; genus JBDRQV01. The sequence continues at coordinate 1,827 of JBDRQV010000017.1, forward strand.
ATACCATTCAACAAATCTTTTGATGCCTTCTTCAATCTTAACTTTTGGCTCATATTCCAACAATCTTTTTGCTTTTGATATATCTGCATATGTAAGCTCGACATCGCCTTTTTGTTTTGGCATACTGTTTATCTTTGCTTTTTTATTCAGTTTTTTTTCTATCAATCTTATCATCCCTGATAATGAGATTGGGCTGGAATTACCTAAATTAACTATCTCAAATTTGAGATTTTTGTCAAGAGCAGATATGATCCCGAAAACTATATCTGTTATGTATGTGTAATCTCTTTTTGAATTTCCGTCCCCATACATAGGAATTTCTTTGCCTTCTGTAATCAGTTTAGTAAATTTGTAGATGGCCATATCAGGCCTTCCCCTAGGCCCATATACTGTAAAAAATCTAAGGCATGTTATATTGATGCCAACTTCTTCATGATATTTTTTACATAATCTTTCTCCTTCTCTTTTAGTCTGTGCATATGGGCTGATTATATTATCAATAGGATCCTCCTCTGAAAATGGGGCTTTTTTATTAGTACCGTATACGCTTGAGCTAGACCCAAAAATAAAATTTTTTACTTTTGACCCTACAGCTAATTTTAGTAGGTTTTCTGTACCATTCACATTAACATTGAAATAGAGTTCTGGATTTTCTATGCTTGGCCTTACACCGGCTCTTGCTGCCAGATGCACTATCTTTTCTATCTTGTTTTCTAAAAATACTTTTTTTATTTCCTGAAAATTAGTAATGTCTGATTTATAAAACTTAAAATTATTAAATTTTTTAAGAGTAAGGATATTTTTTTCTTTTATTGTTTGGTCATAATACTCATTTATATTGTCAATCCCTATTACTACATCTCCTCTTTTAAGAAGGGCTTCAGATACATAACTTCCTACAAATCCACCACAACCCGTTACTAATATATTCATTTTTCCTCATAAATCTTGATTAATTTTTTAATGATATTATCTGAAGAGTAATTTTGAGCATATTCTCTTCCTTTTTCTGCTAATCTATATCTAAGTTTCTTGTCTTTTATCATTAATGTAATCGCTTGCTTTAGGTCGATTATGCTACCAGGTTTAACTAACAGTCCTCTGTTTTTAACTGTTTCTTTTATAGCACCAGAGTCGGTAGCTATGACTGGCTTTCCAGCAGCCATAGCTTCAATAGGGATCCTTCCAAACGGTTCAGGCCATAATGAAGGGAATATTATCATATCTGAATCAGCGTAAATTTTAGGTATATGTCTATAATCTACATTTGGGTGGATTTTAGCATCGAGCTTGTTTTCTTTTATGATCTTCATCAATTCTTTTTTTAGAATGCCTTCACCATATATATCCAGTCTACAGTCTAAATCTTTTATCGCTTTCAACAAAATATCTGGTCCTTTGTATTTTGTTAAAGATCCAAGATAAAGTAGTTTTATCTTTTTATCATTTTTATTATTCTTATCTGTATGGAAATTGAGTATTTCAATGATATTAGGGACAATCTTGCTTTTTAATCCTCTTTTTTTTAATAGTTCACTAATAAATTCACTTATGGCGATTAGATTGCAATTTTTTAATGATCTTTTTAATCTAATATGATAAAGATATAGATATAACCAAAACAAAGGATTGAATCTAAGATAAAATCTATTTTTTATCTTACCTATCTCATTGGAGTGAGTTATACAACTCAAGAATATTGGAAATGTACATTCATAGCTACATATCTGTTTTCCTTTGTATATCAGATCACCTTTAGGGCATATAGCTGGGTAACTTTCAATGGTTGCAAAACATCTTTTTTTAATCTTTTTACATATATCCGAACTTATTATAGAACTTCCAATAAAATGGATAATGTCCAAATCAATCTCTTTGTTGATCCTTTTCATCTCTTCTTTTACACTTTTTGGAAAAACCAGACTTCTCGTAATACTATCTAGAACATTATCTACCTTATTTCCACTTTTTAATCTTCTAAAAACATCAATTCCTTCAATTTTTTCATATTTTTTCAATCCTTTGAAGTGAGAGGTCAGTACAGATACTTTTATCCTATTTTTGACTAGACTTTTAGCTAGTAAAAATAGATTTATTTCTCCTCCTCCCATAACTTTAGGTGGGAAGTATTCTGATACAAAAAGGATATGCATAATACTATCTCCTTAGCTTATTGTAAATATCTAAATATCCTTTGATAGTGTCTTCCCATTTAAAAACTTTCTTGCCTTTAGAAACAATCTTGTCTTGACTTATAATTATAACTCCTTTGACAATCCCCTCTGGTTTTTTTGGTTCAATCAATATATATTTTCCAGAAACAACCTCTGGCAATGAGGTAGTATTGGAAGCAATAACTGGTTTTTCCATAGCACAAGATTCGGCAGCAGTAAAACCAAACCCTTCTGTCAGACTAGGTACAATTATACAATCAGCAGCCATTATATACTCGGGAAGTTCTTTATATGGGACGGGCTCTAATAGCAGAATTTTGTCCTGAACTTTTAGTTTTTTTATTAAATTTATTATATAATTGTATCTCTTTAAATAGGCTTTATCTCTGCTTACAATGGCCAATAATATTGAGTTAGGTATCTTGTTTGAGATTTCAGGTACGGCATGGATAAGGTATTCTAATCCTTTACTTATGCCTGGCCTGCCATAAAACATATAGATAAACTTATCCCGGAGGTTTAATTTTTTTCTAATCTTTTGTTTGTCATACTTTTTAGGATTGAAGAGATTATAGTCTATTCCATTATATATCTTGGCAAGATTTTTTGTTTTTTTTATCTTTAAAAAATCTTTTTCTGTTGATTGGGATATAGCAATAAAATAATCAAAATTAAGCCTGGTTATCAACCATTCCAGAAATTGATGCAGCTTTGAGGAAATGGGATTCATATCAAATTCATTCCATCTTTTACCAAGAATTTCATGAATAGTTATCAATGAGGGAGTATTTGTCAATTTTGATGCTAACCAAGCTGGAAATGCGCCATTATAAGTAGTTGTGTGTATAATATCTGCTTCTTTTGCCAGTTTTAGGGTTAAGGGGATAGATAAAAATGTGAACCAGTATCTGCTATGGAAACAGGATATCCTATATATCTTAACATCATTTATAACTTCGAATTTTTTTGTATCTTTTAATCGATGAGTTATGATACTAACATCATTTCCTAATTTAACCAATCCTTCGGCCAAATTCTTAAAAACTACTTCTACTCCACCTATATGGGGGTAATAGTTTTCCAGAACAAATAATATATTCATCTTTTTTTCAATGCCAATTTTCTTACTATCTTTTCAATCTTATTTTGTGTTTTTCTTATAGCCAGATAATTATAAAAACTGATGCCTATAATAAACATAAATCCTAATATGATCAGGAAGTCCAGCGTTCTACTAATGTTTAATATATTTCTGGCAACAATATCGAGAGCATTAGGGAATATTACAAGAAGAATAAACGCCGCCCACGCTATTATCCAAAAAACACCTTCTTTTGAATTGAATTCTTTCCTTTTTCCGTTTAGGAAAGTAATATACAACATAAACAATCCGAACAATATTCCAACGATTTGAACGCCCAACATCATCTATCTCACCTTTTCAGTTTCCATAAAAACATATTGATGACAATCTTTATGCCATCTAAAATTGTAGTGCCCTTATACCTATCTACATAAATTGTTTCAATGGGCACTTCGCTATATCTTAATCTGTATTTTCCAGTATTTGCTATCATCTCTGATTCCATACTATAATCTTGTGCTTTCCATCTTATCTTCTTATAAGCTTGTTTTGTAAATGCCCTAAATCCACACTGAGTATCTTGCAGGTCTATATTGTATAATAATTTTGTTATGTTATTTATGGATAAATTGCCAAATTTAAGTATTGGCGGCATATTCTTATTTAATCTTCTATACCCAAATACTATGTCTGTTTTTTTTAATTTTTTCAGTAATCTTGATATGTCTTCTGGCTTATGCTGGCCGTCTGCATCCATAACAACAATGAACTTTGCATTTTTACTGGAAACATAGTCACAGCCAGTTTTTAACGCCGCACCTTTACCCATATTAACAATGTGTTTTAGAACTATGGCTCCATTTTTCTCAGCCAGTGATGATGTCTGATCATCACTTCCGTCATCAACGACAACAACATTAGGATATATTTTCTTTGTTTTTTTTATTATCTCAACTATATTTTTTTCCTCGTTTCTAGCAGGAATTACAATCCATACATCCTTATGACCCATTTTATTCTATTTTTATTATTTTTATCTTAAAATTTAATGATTCATTCCCTAATGGATGTGCTTTTGGGTCAAGACCATATGCCTTATCGGGTGATATATCTATTGTTTTAGTTTGGTTTATCTTTAGGCCTATAACTGCATCATCAAAACCAGATATAACCTGTCCTGAACCCACTTTGAAAGTAAGTAAACGCTGATCTTGGTCATCGTTAAACTCTGTGTCTTTGGTGATCCCTTTTTCTTCCCAACCAACTATAGATGAATCAAATATTGTTTCATCTTCTAACCAACCAGTATATGCAACTGTTACAGTAT
>JBDRQV010000018.1:0-12145 GCA_043826105.1 Nanobdellota archaeon
GGGAAGGGATATCTTTTCTATTTCTGCACCTTGTAATTCTAGTTTACTTATCCCTCTTTCCACTATATCTTTTACTTCTGGGTCTATCCCTTTTCCAAAACCTTCTTTTATTATCCCTATCCTTTTGTTTTTGATAGATCTATCAAGGAATGAATCGTAATCTGGAACAGGTCGGTTTAATGTAGTACTTTCATTTTTATCAAATCCTGCAATAGCTGATAACATCAATGCTGCTTCTTCGACTGTTTTTGCGATCGGGCCTATCTTATCTAGGCTGTTTGCATAATCTATCAATCCATATCTTGAAACTCTTCCGTAAGTAGGGCACAAACCAACTACTCCACAGAATGATGCTGGTGCAACTATTGACCCGCCTGTAGATTGGCCTAAAGCTATATGTTTAAAAGAGGTCTTTTGAGTAAAGCCTGCTGCTCCACCTGAAGAGCCTCCGCATGCTCTTGTTTTATCAAATGGATTTAATGGAATCTTCATATCTTTTCCAACATTAGTTGAAAATGAACCGAAACCAAAAGCATCTTGCGCAGTCTTTCCGATGATTATTCCACCTTGCTGTTTTACTTTTTCTATCACAGTCGCATCGAATACTGGCCTGTAGTTTGAAAGTATTTTAGAACCTGCTCTTGTCTCAACATCCTCGACACAGATACAGTCTTTGACTGAGATGATATATCCATTCAATTTTCCTTTTGGCTCTACTAATAAAGATTTAGCCTGTTCTTCTGCCAACTCTTCAGAGATCACATTAAAGTAATGATATTCTTTGTCTATTTCCTTTGTTTCCCGTAATATCTCTTTTATGTTCATTTTGATTATTTGGATTATTTTTTATATTCACTAATGTAAGTATCGCACTCATCGATTAAACCTGTTACATATCGCAGATCTGACCAGTCAATCCTTTTGGCCCTTTCTTCTAAATCACTAAACGATTCACCTGTCATTTCCGGGTGTCTTCTTCCGTAAGCTCTTAATTCTCTTAAAAATGGCTCTTTTTGTCGAACTGCATTATCTATATTATTACCTTCTAGATTCTTAATCGCTGCTACTACTTGAGTTATTACTTTATCTTCGAATTCTGTTATAATTTCTTGGATCATTATTTGATCGTTATCTTTTTTATCACTATCTTCTCTATTGGAACATCCATCGGACCTGTCCTGGCCTTGCCAATCTTGTTGACGATATCCATGCCTTTGCTTACTTTTCCAAAAACAGAATGTTTACCATCTAACCATGGTGTAGGCACCAATGTTATGAAAAATTGTGAGCCGCCTGTATTTGGACCTGCATTTGCCATCGATAATACGCCTTCTGAATCATGCCTTAAGGTCTGGTCAAATTCGTCTTTGATTGTATATCCTGGACCTCCTGTCCCGTCACCGTCTGGGTCACCGCCTTGGATCATAAAATCACCTATCACCCTGTGAAAGGTTAAACCATTGTAAAATCCTTTATTTGTCAGATCAATAAAATTTTTTGTAGTGATCGGTGCTTTGTCTGTAAAAAGAGTTATCTCAAATGTCCCATAATTTGTATCGAAAACTGCTACTTTCATTTTGTCTGCCTCCTTGTTAAGGTTGGTTGTACAACCCACAATCAAAATTATCAGTATGAATGAAAAAAATCTCATTTTAGACTGCTTTTGGGCCTTTAAAATAGCCATCTTTTTTACTTTCTGAATTTCTTAATGCCTGTTCTTGTGATAGACTTGGCTGGATCTTGTCTTCCCTCATGAAATCTTTAATTTCAACTGGCTGAAAGCTAGGTCTTATCTTGTCAGTATTAACTTTGTCAAGTTTTGAGAATGCATCCAGAATATCTTTTAGTTCTGGTGTGAATTTTTTTATCTCTGAATCGGTTAGATTTAATCTTGCTAATCCTGCTACTTTTTGTATCAATTCATTATCTATTTTCATTAGAAGGAGATATTTACTTTGGATTTAAATAATTTATCCTTTCCATGCTTTTCCAAAAGCTTTGACCATCTCTTCATCTTTGTCAAATAATATTATCTTTTTTATTGATGTTGGCTGGTAGTTAACTATCACTTCCAATATTGCAATCGCTGATTTGTCTTTTGGTACAGAACCAACACCTGTACCCATACCTGGAATCGCTATATTTTTTAATTCATTTTCATCTGCACATTGGAGGGCTGCGAATGTTGCTTCTTTTATTGTCCCTATATCTGTTTTTGCTGCTGGCTGCTCCATTGTCGGAGAATGGATTATGTGTTTTGCTTTCAGATTACCTGCAGTTGTCAAGATTGCATGCCCTATAGGTATTGGTGCGCAGCTTACTGCTTCTAACTCTATCTCTTGTCCGCCTTCCTTTTTTATGGCTCCTGCAATCCCTCCACCCATATATCCATAAGAATTTGCTGGATTGACTATTGCGTCAACTTCTAAATCCCTGATATCTGCTTGTTTTATTGTTATATCTATCATGTCAAAAACCCCATCAGAGATTATAGTATGTGTCTTGATTATTATATATTTTGTGTATTTTTGATAATCATTATTTCACTTAAACGGTTTTTGAGCACAACAAATTCCATGCGAATATTTGACCTGATTGGACTGTTTATCAATTTTAAGCGGAATATTATTGTTTTAAGAATTTCATCAATTTTAAGACTGCTTTTCTTCTGAATCTTTTCTTTTCTTTTACGTCTTCCATTTCACCGTATGTTTTTCTTGATTTTTCTGGTATGAATATGGGATCGTGACCAAAACCATATTTTCCTCTTGGTTTTTGGGCTATAATTCCTTTTTCTGTTCCGAGAAATGAAAATGGCTCTTTGTTTGGTTCGCAGTAAGCTACTGCAGATCTGTATTGACAAGATCTGTCTTTGACTCCCTTCATAAGTTTTAAAATTCCTTTTAATCCTATGCGCTTATGGATGTATGCGCTGCATGTTCCTGGAAAATCGTTTAAAGAATTTATGAATAAACCTGAGTCTTCAACTACAATTGGTTTGTTTAAGATGTCTGCTAATTGTTTTGCTGCCAGTTTTGCAATCTCTTCTGGGTCGTCTGACCTTAGTTCAGGGTAGTCTATCGCTACTTGCTCTACTTCATGGTTTTTTAGAATAGACTGGAATTCTTTTACCTTATTTTGATTGCATGTGACGAAATATAGTTTCATAATTGGTTAGATACTGTTTTAATTTAAATAGATTTGGGTTAGTAGGTTATTTTGATTTATATGTCACAGGAGAAATCAATATAAATTCTGAACCTTTAGGAAATCTTAAATTTCCTAAATCTCTTGCTTTTTTATCAATTGTTTCGTACCTTAATGAATTGCCATCCCCAAACGTGGTTAATACGCGAACAAATCCATGGACCTCAAATCCATCACTCTTTTTGTATCCTTCTAATTCCATCAATCGTTTAACAGCCTGAAGACCAAAACCACCGCGTCTCTTAGTTGAATACTCTCCAAAAATACTGGGAAGTTTCTCAGCAGTTATTGGTTGCCCTTTCCTGTCCAAAATACCATATGAGTTGTCCTGAACATGTATCTCAATTGATTCAACTGCCATATGTGAGGTTGTATCAAAAAATACTACTGGAAAACAATACCTATTTGCATTTTTTACTAATTGTTTTAATGCTGTTAACTGGGCACTAGAAATATAGTTTGGCGGGTGTTCTGGAAACTTTTGAAGATTTTGTGGAAAGATATCTACAATACGATCTAAGTTTTCTGTTGGAATAGGTGTGTTGTACTTTGGATTACCGCTAGATGCTATAAATGCCATTGATTTTATTGTTGATAGATATCCTGTTAATGCGTGAATAGCATCAGCTGCATATTTTTTTGCATCAATTGAAATAAAATTCCCCACCTAACCATTTACTATACATATTTCACTATTAAGATCATGACCTATAAAACGGGAAGCTAGATGATCATCATTACCTAGGTCATCAGTTGGCTCTAGCTCTTTCAAAGCGCGATTTAGCTCAAGCAATACCTTAACATCTAAGCTGTCTGCAAATTCTGCTATCTGTTCGTCTGTTAGTGGTGGATTAAACCTAAAGATATCTGGTAATTGTAAAGCCAAATCTCCTAATTCGAGTATTTTTTTGTTTACATCCATCTTAAAATCTCCAAGAAATCTTGGAGTGCTAATATACACCCCTCTTTTTATTCTTTTTTCTTAACAATATCCAATTTAATGCTTAATTCCTTGAGCTGCTTGTCATCAACTTCTGAAGGTGAGCCTTCCATCAATGATTCTGCGTTCTTTGTCTTTGGGAAAGCAATCACTTCCCTGATAGATTCATTGCCTGTCATCAGAGCTATCATCCTATCCAGACCGAATGCGATTCCGCCGTGAGGAGGAGCACCATACCTGAATGCATCTAATAGGAAACCGAACTTGGAATTTGCTTCTTTTTCTGATATGCCTAAAAGTTTGAATATCTTTTGCTGGACATCAGACTGATGTATCCTGATAGAACCGCCGCCGACTTCAACACCGTTTAATGTAAGGTCATAAGCTTTGGCCCTTGCATTCTGAGGCTCTTTATCTAATAATTTAAGATCTTCATCTTTAGGTGCCGTGAATGGATGATGGACTGCTACATGCCTTTGTGCATCTTCATCATATTCAACTAATGGAAAATCTGTTACCCATAAAAAATGCCATGTGTCTTTAGGAATCAGGTTAAGCTTCTTTGCCAAGTGATTTCTTAAGTTGCCTAATGCATCGTTAACAACAAAATGTTTGTGGTCTGAGACAAATAACAACAAATCTCCTTTTTTGGCGCCTAAACTACCTACTAATTCTTTTTGGATATTTTCAGAAAAGAATTTAACTACTGAAGATTCCAGTCCTGCATCAGTCACTTTGATCCAAGCCATGCCTTTTGCGCCGTATATCTTCACAAATTCTATCAAAGCATCGATATCTTTCCTTGATAGAGAGGAATTTTTGACATTCATCGCCTTTACAATTCCGCCTGATTTAATGTTATCTGTAAAAACTTTAAAATCAGATTCTTTAACAATATTGGTTACATCGACCAATTCCAGGCCAAATCTCAGATCTGGCTTGTCACAACCATATTTGCCCATGGCTTCCTTATAGTTTATCCTTGGAAATGGTGTCTTGATATCTTTACCCATCACTTCTTTCCATAAGGTCTTGAATAGATTTTCATGAAGCTCGTAAATATCCTCTTCGTCTACAAAAGACATCTCAACATCTATCTGTGTAAATTCTGGCTGCCTGTCAGCTCTTAGGTCTTCATCTCTGAAACATTTTACAATCTGCATATAACGATCCATACCTGAAACCATCAATAGTTGTTTGAATAACTGAGGAGATTGAGGTAATGCGAAAAAGTTTCCTGGATTTACTCTAGATGGAACTAAATAATCTCTGGCTCCTTCCGGAGTTGATTTTGCCAGCATCGGCGTTTCAATCTCTAAGAAATCATGATTATCATAGAAATCTCTTACTGCTTTGACAACCTTGTGCCTGATCTTTAGATTAGATTGCATACCTGGTTTTCTTAGGTCTATATACCTATATTTTAACCTGACATCTTCGTTAACTTCTACCCTGTCGTCAACTTCTAAAGGAGGAGTTTGTGCTTTGTTAAGTATGATAAGATCATCTGCTAAAATTTCAATCTCGCCTGTCTTTAATTTTGGATTTTCCAGTCCTTGACCTCGCGGCCTTACGACGCCGGTAACCTGTAAAACATCTTCCCTGCTTAGGTGCTCTGCAGTCTCATGAACTTTTTTGTCGTGTTTAGGGTCAAAAACTACCTGAGTTAAACCATATCGGTCTCTTAAATCTACGAAGATTATACCTCCATGGTCTCTTCTTGCATGCATCCAACCTGAAAGAACTACTTTTTTCTTATCATCTTTTTTTGTAAGTTCTCCGCAAGTATTTGTCCTTTTCATTGAGAATATAGATTTACATTATGATTTATAAAGTTTTGGGAAAAAACTAAACTAATCGATAAATTAATAAATAAGTTAGTCATAATGGACCATATGAAAGAAGATTCAAAACTTTGGTGGTTGGCGTCCTTGTTATTGATGATTGCATTTGTTGCCACAGTATTCATATTCTTTCCTGGAACCAGTGAAGCAAGAGATAGTGTTATTGTAGATCAGGGCTCTCCTGAACTTGCAAAATGCCTTACAGAAAAAGGAGCTATAATGTATGGGGCAGAATGGTGCAGCCATTGTCAGAACCAGAAAAGTATGTTTGGAGAATCTGTCAAGGAGATTAATTTTGTAGATTGTGATGCAGAAAGAGAAAGGTGTCTAAGTGCAGGCATCCAGGGTTACCCTACATGGTCTATAGACGGAAAACTTTATCCTGGTGAACAGGAATTATCAAGATTGGCTGAGTTATCAGGATGTTAAACATTTTCTTTAATTGTTAAATAATAGTTTATTATAGTATCCTAACGTCATATACTCTAGAAAGAAGTGTTTGATGAAACATGCCCTAAATACTAGAAGGAGGTGGTAGCGATGTGTGGCGACGATTGTTGTTAAATATCAGTTAAAAAATGATTTTTTATTATTTTTTTATGCAATAAAAGAGGTGGTTAAAATAAAGAATAAGATGCCGTGTGAGGTCTATTCAAGAGTTGTAGGTTATTTTAGGCCTGTCAATAACTGGAATGTTGGAAAAAAACAAGAATATTCAGAAAGGGTCGAATTTGTTGAGACTAAAATATGAATGATCCATATAAACTAAGCTAGAAAATGATATATGATATGCCTGATTTGAGCAGAATTATAAGTAGAAAACGAAATTATTAAATAGAAAAATGAATAGAGTGCATATAAAATGGAATTAAAAGAAGAGTTTCAACAGGCTTTGGATTTTGAGGAAAAGGGGCAGCAGATATATAGGGAAGCTGCAAAAAAGTCAAAGAATCCTATTGTTATGAAAACATTTGATTATTTAGCTGATCAGGAACAAAACCATATCCGAGAAATCAAGGATTATCTGAAAAAGGAAAAGATTGAATTTAAAGGAGAAGGTAAAAAAGGAGTACAAAACTTCTTTTCAATAACTGTCAATGAATTCAAGGAAAAAACAAAGCTAAGCAAAGATGATATAAAAGCACATGAAACTGCATTAGAATTAGAGAGGAATGCTTATGATTTCTATAAGAAGCTCCATGGTAACGTTAAAGATGGTACTCTAAAGAAATTTTTCTCATTTCTGATGGAACAAGAGAATGCCCATTATGAATTTGTTCAAAAGACTTATGATTTCATAAAAAATCCAGAAGCATTCTATTCAGAAGAAGAAGGATGGATGGTTGATGGTGGTTAAAGATGGATTATAACAGCAATACTAATGATTATGATAATGGAGTAAAGTATGAATCAGTCAGCAGCCTAAGGTGTAATGTTTGTTTGGGCTGTGGTAGATGCGGCGTTAATTCACGATCTTAAATGGATTGATCAATTTATAGTAGATGTATGATCTCATGATTTTGAGATTATGTAAGGGGGCAGAAAAAAATGAAAGGAATGGAATGCGGAACATGCAAATATATTGCGCTGGATGGGGCTCCAGAAAAATGTCCTGTTTGCGGCTCACCAAAAAAAGTGTTTAAGGAAAAAGAAGTGAATACTGCTGAAAACGAAGGGCCAAAAGAAAAACATGTGCCTGTAATAAAAATAGTCAAAAAGTGTGGATTGATTGGAGAGGGATGTACTGATATACATACTAAGATCGGAGAAGTACCCCATCCGATGGAAGCAGAACATTCTATCCAGTTTGTGGATTTTTATGTGGACAAGAAGTTTATAGCAAGGATGCATCTTACACCTGATTGTAATCCTGCTGCATGTGTGCATATCAAAGCAAACTCAGGAAAGTTAGCAGTTGTTGAGTTCTGTAATCTGCATGGACATTGGATCAAAGAAGAAAAAATTTGAGGTGGTGTAAAATGGAAAAGAAATTTTGGAGATGTACTGTTTGTAATGATATCCATTATGGTATGGGTGGACCAGAGATCTGCCCAACATGTACCCAAAAAAATGTTTATGTAGAGATAGACAAAGAAGAAGCTAAACAGGTGTTGGATATAAAATGAATGAAGAAGAATTGAAAAAAGTCTGGGAAAATTTTACTGAAAAGAACGAATTTAAGCTGAATCCTGATAAATCACATGTTGATATGGTCGTCAAAGGGATATTAAATAACGAAAAGAAAACAGGACTTAAGCTTTGCCCTTGCAGAGTAAGAGATGGAACAAAAGAAAGAGACTTAGAATTATTATGCCCTTGTAATTTTAAGATAGATGATACGTGGAAGAATAAGGGGATGTGCTGGTGTGGGTTGTTTGTCAAAAAGTGATATAAGGGGATTTGGTTGGATTACAAAGTAGAATATTTAAAAAAAAGGAGAGATATACGGCAATATTCTAAATTTGTATTAGGTGGAGATGTAGGCGGCACCAACACTAGTTTTGGAGTAGCTGGGATAAAAAAAAGTAAATTGGAGCTGTTATTCACTTTGCATTTCAAGACTCAAAAAATTGGCTCTTTGGTTTCTGCTGTAAATGAAACATTAAAATATTGTAAAGATATACATAGAATTTTAATAAAAAATGCCTGTTTTGGTGTTGCAGGAATAGTATCTAGCAAACATGATATCTGTAAGATGGTAAATGTCAATTTGGATATAGATGTAAAAGAAATCTTAAAAAAAACAAAGCTTAAGTCTGCCTATCTTGTGAATGATTTTGAATTAATAGGTTATGGGATAAATCTGTTAGATATTAATGATAAGAAAGATGTATCCAAGACCAGACATAGAAAATATATAGGCAGTCATATGGTTGGGACTACAAAAGCGATTGTTGGGGCTGGAACTGGCTTGGGCAAGAGCATTTTGGTGTGTGATGATGACAAAAAATCCTATACACCTGTAGCTAGTGAGGGCGGACATGGAGATTTTCCTGCACAGGATCAATCTGATATCAATCTAGTAGAGTTTATAAAAAAAACTAGAAAGGTCAAGCAAGTAAGCTATGAAGAAGTTATTGCTGGAAGAGGTATAGGACATATCTATATGTTCCTTAGATCGTTAAAAAAGTTTAAACATACGCCATATACTAAAAAAATATGTGATAATGGATATGATGTTGAATCTATTGCACGATATAAAAATAAAGATAAAACCTGTAAGGAAACATTTCGGCTTTATGCTAAGTATTATGCTAGGTGTGTAAAAAATTTTGCACTAGATAGCTTATCAATCGGTGGGATATATATTGCCGGAGGGATAGCAGCTAAGCATAAGGAGATGTTCAATACTAAAGAGTTCATAAATGAATTTGAGAATAACGATAGATTAACAGATATATTAAAAAAAATGCCCATATATGTTATTGTCAACCCTAATGTGAGTTTATATGGTGCCTGTCTAGCTGCTTTAAAAAATAGATAGTAGATTAATATTTAAAGAAAGGTTTTTTATATAATAATAAACTTCTATTCTTCAATATTGGAGGTGGATAATATGGTTAAATTGTGGAGATGTGAGATATGTGGTGATCCATATATAGGGGATAAGGCTCCTGCTAACTGCCCTTTTTGCGGCGCTAAGGAGAAATATATAAAAGATTTTAAAGATGCTAAGGTTAATTTTGATGTTGAGCTAAACGAGAAAGATAGATCTAATGCAGAGCATGCGTTGCAAGTTGAGTTAAGTAATGCTGCTTTTTATTTCTGTGCAGCTGCAAAGGTTAAAGAATTAGAAGGACAGAAACTTTTTAAGGCGCTCGCTAAGGTTGAAGCAGAACATGCTGCAATATGGAAAAAAATATTAAAATTAAAAGATGCCCCGCCTGGAAATGATGGATGTTCTGAAAATTATACAGATGATCTTAAGGATTCACATGCACGGGAAACAAGGGCAATTGAATTTTATTCCAAGGCTGCAGAAGAGTCTGAAAATGAGCGGATAAAACAGTTATTTGGGGCGTTGGTCGAGGTTGAGACTGATCATCTGCAATTATCTCAGGAAAGGATGGATAATTCATAAAATTTTTAAATAAACCTTTTTATTTCATTGATAGAATAGGAATATTTTTAAAATAATGGTAATATCCTAGTGTAAACATATATCTTAGAGAGGGGATTTCAATGGATGAAGAACACAAAGAACATACTGAAGAATCAAAAAGAGAGGATGAAAATATGGAAGAAGAAAAATCTAAATTTGATAATGAAGAAAAAGAAGAAGTAAAACATAAGGAACATCATAAAGAGCGTCATGCTCCTAAGAAAGAAGGATTAAAGATCAAAAAAAGCGATATATGGAAATCTGCTACTACTATCCTGACTATATTATTGATAGTATCATTGTATTTTAATTTTAAAGGACCTATTGGTGGTGGCGATGTTCTTTCTGCAGATATGGTCGGAGAAAGAAGCCTGAATTATATCAATGAAAACTTATTACAACCTGGAACAGAAGCTAAGTTGGTAAGTGTATCAGAGAAGAATAACTTATATAATGTAAAACTGGATATAGGCGGAAGACAATTTGATTCTTATGCTACAAAAGATGGAGTAATGCTGTTTCCATCTTCAGTAGATATGACAGAAGCGCTTGTGCAGCCAGAAGAAACAACAACTCAACCAACACCCGAAGTTGAAAAATCAGATAAACCTGTTGTAGAGTTGTTTGTCATGTCACATTGTCCATTTGGTACACAGGCAGAAAAAGGGATCATACCTGTAGCTGAACTGATGGGAGATAAGATCGACTTTGAGATAAAGTATGTTAACTATGCAATGCATGGTGAAAAAGAAGTCAGAGAAGAGTTAAGGCAGTATTGTATCAAGACAGAACAGGAAGATAAGTTCATGCCTTACCTAAAATGCTTCCTTGAAGCTGATAAATCAGAAGAATGCCTTGGAGAAGTAGCTGTTGATAAAGACAAGCTTACTGCCTGTGAAGAAGCTAAAGATAAAGAATATAAAATAACTGAGATATTGGCAGATAAGGAATCATGGGGCAGTAATTATCCGCCTTTCCCTATCTATGAAGCAGATAATCAAAAATATGATGTTAGGGGATCACCTACTTTGGTGATTAATGGAGCAAGTGTAAGCAGTGCAAGGTCACCTGCAGCTTATTTAGCCACTATCTGTGCAGCTTTTAATGAAGCACCTGAAGAATGTGATGAAACAGTCTCTTCGGCATCACCTTCTGCTGGGTTCGGATGGGAAGGAGCAAGTGCGGCGACTACTGCAAGCTGTGGTTAAGGAATTATCCAGGACTTGAACTATGAAAAAAAAGGGGATAAAAAACTCTTTATTTTTTGAGAGTTTAGATTTGATAAAGAAAAAACCTAAAAATATCTTTTTTATTTTATTCTTTGATATCATATTCATAATAATCTTTCTTGTTTTAGGCAAAACAATAACAAATTTCTTACCTACTACGCAGGAAGAGATCCAGATATGGATAACCAATAGCGGAATCAATCCGGGCCTTATAATAATTGCAGTTTTGGTCTATAATCTGATCCTCTTGTTTACCTATTCCTTATTTAAACTATCAATCCTCAGTAAGGTAGCGAATTATGATAAAGCAGAACTGAAACCAAATAGAGTAGTAACTTTTTTCTTTTTAAACCTTAGTATATTCCTGACTTCAATAATATTATTCATCATCATCAGCGGAATCTTTTACTCAATATTTACTACTGAGTTCTTTAAGATTTTTGCTATTATCTTTGTTATAGCGTATGCCATATTATTTTATCTATTCATAAATATGAACCATTCTTTTTTTATTAAAGAAGATAGTATCAAAAGAGTATTAGGAAAAAGCATATCTATGCTGTTTAAAGGCATAAAAAAGTATTATGGTGTCTTACTATGGGTCTTGATATTGTCAATAGCCTACACTTTATTTTCATATATATTGGGAAATATCGCTAAAGCCATCAATATGAGCCAGAGTACCTACACCATCATATATATAGTCATCAGCAGTATCTTGTTTTATTCCATTATATTTGTCAATAGGGTCTATTTTTATCTAATAATGAAAAAGAGCTAATATGTTTATCCATAATATAAATCCAACTTTGCTTAAGATAGG
>JBDRQV010000019.1:0-4809 GCA_043826105.1 Nanobdellota archaeon
TTAGTATTTGTTAAGTTTTTTATATCAGGAACAAGTAATAGTACATCAACCAATTTCACCTTGCCTTATACTGCTGTAAATTCAACAGGCTCTCATTCAAGAGACGCCATTTATGTAACAAATAATGGTTCCACTCCAGCAACCCCAGGACTGGGTTATACGACACCGAATGATACTGTATACCGTTGTTATACTGACTTTAATGGTGCTGCATGGACAAACACTGGAACCAAAGAGGTTGGAGGCTCATTTTGGTTTGAAGCAACAACATAAACCAAATTAAAGGAGATAAATTATGGCAAATGCGAGTAGACAAAATCAATTTGATACTGATAACACGCTAACGGAAGCTGCACTCGAAGGAGAATTTGATTATATATATGATTGTTTAAATGGAACAAATGGTATAGACGTAGATATTAAGGGTGATTTAGAGGTCGAGGGCGGCAATATAACATTAACTGCAGGAGCCACAGATGTAGATATTATTAACAATAATTCGTCTGCATTATCGTTTGATGCTTCTGGTCAAGCAGGTATATTAGAGATAGACTCCCAGACTGGAGCTACAGGAGTTAATATAACAGGCTTTTGTAGACCAGATACCTTGAGAGTAACGGGTGCAGAAGATATTAAAATCTACACTTACCAAGATACGTTAGATGCAACAGACGTAACGAATGGTTATATTAGTCTAACCGTAACAGCTATGGACTGTGATAAAATAAGAGGCTGTGCTTACGGTTTTGTGACTGTTACAGGGACAGACGTATTTAGGGTCGGGGAAGCTGCTGGTAATAGGATTACTCAAGTAGCTTATTCACATAATACCACAACAGCAACCGTTTATGTTACAGGCGACTTAGCCAATGATAAGGTTTGTGTTACGTTCTTTGTAGCGGCTTAATAAGAGGAATAAATGTATCCAGTAAAAGACAAAAAGAAATGTCGAATCAGCCTACCCTA
The DNA here is from genome assembly GCA_043826105.1 of Nanobdellota archaeon. Lineage (GTDB taxonomy): Archaea > Nanobdellota > Nanobdellia > Woesearchaeales > DATDXC01 > JBDRQV01. Next base: position 967 of record JBDRQV010000019.1, read on the forward strand.
TGGATGGCGGTATCCTAATTGTGAACCGTACATATCATGGGGTGGTATTTATCAATATGTTGTTAATTAAATAAACACGCTTAGATGAATTAGAAATCTGGTATAGCCAGCTTTATCTAATCCTAAGCCAAGTCCTAAAATAGTATTACTTAATATTTGGTTAAAGTCTCTTAAATCTTTATCCAATGAAAGATCAAGGGTTGTTGGACTTAACCCACAAGACATACCCAGGCCAAGGGGTTCAGAACGAAAGAACTGGACTCCTACCCTGGGTTGTATTGTATCTCCGGTCTCTACACCGATCATAGGCAGGAAACATACTTGAATAGGTTTAATGTCAGCTGTAACCTCAGTAGAAGTAATGGTTAGGGTAGTTTTAACCCTAGGCGGTTTAAGGGTCATTTCCTCATTGTTAAGGATTATAGTTATATCTTTGCTTGGGCTAGAAAGGGCCTTATTAACGTCTAGGAGCTTGCTGGTGAGGCTTTTACCATTAATCTTATGTCCTAGATAGTATTGTACTCCTAACGTGGCTATAATCGCAATTATAAAGACTATAACTACTATTTTTAGTGTTTTCATGCTAAATTTTCTCCTTTCTTTTGATGTTTTTCAATTAATTGTAAATGCTTATGCCATTTTCCCCTAAACAAACTCCAATTATACTCATCACGCTTGCTAGTCCTACTACCGTGCTGAATATGAATAATAGGTACAGTTGGTATGTAAAGACATTGATAATTTTTTTCTATTAGCTTAAAGCAATAATCCAAATCTTCAAAGCCATTGACGTACATTTCCCCTAAACCATCCATCTCATCAAATATACTTTTTCTAGTCATAGCAAAGGCAAAGGTTACAGGGCAATAATTTCTTAAGTCTGCTTGGCCTCTGTCAGCGGCCTCTGCTTCCATGTGTCCTGGTAAAAACTCCCCTTGTGTATTCCCAAATCCTACCCCGCCATGTTGTATTCTCCAGTCGGGAAAGGATAACTTTGTACCAATAATCCCTACCTTTGGATCATTCTCCAGCTCTTTTATCATGGTCGGTAAGGGATCGCCAAGTACTACAATATCATCATTTAAGAAGCAGATATACTCTGTTTCAACATAGCTAGCCAGAAAGTTATTGGCACAAGAGAAGGAAATGGGTACTTTTCCCATGTTATCCAATACAAACCACTCATAAGGTGTTTTAATTTCTGTCTCAAGATAGTACCGACATTGATCTATCCATTTATCATTAACTATTGATGTTATAAAGGTAACTTTTGGTGTCATTATATTTTATTCCCATTAATCTGCATTTTTATGTAATTCCTTACAGATACCCTGACCAACTCTTGAAAATATAGTGTTATTAGGGTTTAATTTCCTTAGTTCATCAAAATAACAGTCATATTCATAATCACTTAATTCGCTAGTATTCAAACAATAATACAAATGAGCATGATATTGAATAATCCATTCTAACTCTTTCTCTCTGTCGGGCATTAATTTTTATCCTTATGTAGTTTACAAAATGATAAAGATTCCATCCCATCCCTGCGTATCTTATCTATTATCCTCGCTCGTAGGGTTGTATTCCAAGCTGCCTCTACGCCAATCTCAAATACATTAGCAGATGGCTTGGCACAAACTGCATCACAACAGCATAAAGGAACATCACCATCTGTGGTTATAGGCATTTCATTCTCTAAATGAAAGCAGTATTTTCCCCCTGTTATTTTTTTCACTTGTTTATCCCAATCTGCTCCTCTGGTTCGATACTCAGGGTGTTGCACATGATCTACTTTCGGCCGCCAGTAGTCAGCAAAGGACTGAAACTCCCCATCATTAAAACCAGGAATGGTTATCTGCGATATCATCACGGCTAAAGGATGTTCACATTTGTTATTCGTCTCTATAAACTTATGTATTTTTCCTATTACTGTGTCAAATTTAAGGTTTACTCGGCTAGTTTCATATTTCTGCTTATCCATACTATCTATGGCAAAGTTTATCATTTCTAGGCCACTATTAAGCAGTTGTTTAGTGTTATCCTCATTAAGTAAGGCCCCATTTGAGTTAATCCAGCCCTTTAATCCTTTTGAGGCAGCATAATCTATAAAATTAAACAATCTTTTGTCAGCCAGTGGTTCATTAATCCAGCCCCATTGTATCTTGGGTTTCCAAACAAGTAACTGGTCAATAATCTTATAGATTTGCTCATCAGGCATGAATCTAGCTCTCCTGGAGGTCAAAACTTGCGTTCTAGGACACATTATACAGTTAGCTGGACAAACCAAAGATGTTTCTATGTCTACTATTTTAGGTGGTGGTACTTTGAACATCACTTCGAAGCCTGATCCTTTGATACTGTTTCTCCCCAAACAATAGGCGGTGTATATAACCTAGTCAGGGGTAAGCCACAAAAAGGACAACTTTGTCCCTTTTCTAACTCTTTTAGGGTTAATTTAAGAGGAAGCACTTTTTGACACCTTACACATCTAAACAAGTATTCAGCCATTACTTACCTCCTTTTTAAATTCCATTAGATTCGCTTGCTTCTGTGATTTTATAGATTTTCATTTAACTTTTTTCCATAGTACAGTTAGTTTTTTATCAAAAACCATTAAGTACCTGTGTTTTTGACTTCTCAAACGCCACTCTCCTTTTACACCTTTTGTTTTTCCCCTGCTATGCTTCACAAAAGTTCCGTCATTTTGTTCTATCCAAAAGTCTTTTTTAGGTGCAGACAGTCCGTAGTAGTCAAAATTACAAGCCTTGTAAACCGTCCCATCATGAAACTCAGAATCGGCATAACTTAAAATTACTTTTACTTCGGTGTCTATTTTAAGCTGTTTTATAGATCTTGATACAAACCAACTTGCAAGATTGTGTTCTTTTTTTTGTGTTATAGGGTCTAAACATAATCTGCTCAATTCAAATAATCCTTGTTGCTCAGTTCTGCCTAATCCTAACATTCCTTTTGAAAGTTCAGGAACGGGGAATCCTGTAAAGATAATTACCCCTACAAGACAATCTTTCTCAAATAATCCGTAGTTATAACCACTTTTGAACCCCTTTGAAATATCTTTTAAGTAGTGGTATCTTAAAAGTATATTCCCTGCTTCGTGCTTAGATATTGTTTTTATTTTAAAATCTGTCTTTGGCATCTTTCAACTCCTATATTATACACTTTTCTGGCTAAAAAGCAAGTGATTTTAACCGATTTCTTTTGATTCTGTTGGATTTTCATAAGCAGTTATAACCTCCTTAGTATTAATTAGGAACCACACTTTTTAACCTCCTTATGAGCCTTATTTATTTTACCTGATATATGAGATATTTCAATTAGTTCAAAGCTACCCCATAAATTACGCACAATATCATATAAAATTTTCAACTCAACCTTGTGAACCTTATATTTACCTTGTATTTGCCTTACCATAGTCTGATTATCACATAGGAAATGACATCTGTATTCCTCAATTCGTAAGCAGTATACCATAGCCCAGATTAAAGCAATATATTCTGCAAATGTGCTGCTCAGAGCCGGCTGATTAATAACCCTATGATTACAAATGGTCTCATCAAGCTCTACAACCATTCCCAGGTATATAGGACACTGTTTTAACCTCTTATAGCCAGCATCAGTGTATATTTTTACTAATCTTTTGCTCATAAAGTTAATCTCCTCTGTGAGTAAATATAACCTATAAGTTATATCCTGTGGGTCATACAATATATCACTATTTTCTCGTTTTGTCAATATACTGAAGCGCAAACATTAAAAGCGTTAATATATCGATTTAGATCGATACTCTGCAATAAGACTACCATCTTGACGAAAACGCCTATG
>JBDRQV010000020.1:0-4611 GCA_043826105.1 Nanobdellota archaeon
AGGTAGGTTATGAAACAGCATATAATTTAAAATATATAATAATAAAAAAATAAAGAAATAATTTACATTCCCATTCCCGGCATTCCGCCCATTCCTGGAGGCATACCTGGTGGCATTCCGCCGCCTGACTTGCCGCTTCCTGCAATTACATCATCAATCCTCAATATCATCACTGCGACTTCTGATGCTGAACTTATTGCCTGGGTCTTGATCTTCAATGGCTCGATCACACCTTGTTTCCAAGCATCCATCGGTTTTCCTTTAAATACATCGATGCCTGCCCATTTCTGGCCCTTGTCATGTGCAGCTTTAAGCTCTGTCAGCATGTCTATCGGATCCAGTCCTGCGTTTTCTGCCAAAGTTCTTGGAATTATTTCCATGGATTCTGCAAAAGCTCTGACAGCTAACTGTTCTCTTCCTGATAAAGAGTCAGCATATTTTCTAAGCTCTTTTGCCAGTTCGATCTCTGGAGCTCCTGCGCCAGCTACTACCTTTCCATTTCTTAAAGCAGCTGCAACATCTCCGATAGCGTCTTCCATAGCCCTCTTTACTTCAGCAACAACATGCTCTGTTCCGCCTCTGACTAAAATAGTTACAGATTTTGGATTTTTGCATTCCTTGATATAAGTCATCTGTTCGTCTCCGACTTTAACCTCTTCGACAGCACCAGCCAGGCCTAAATCTTCTTTTGATAAGTCATGCAGATTGGTTATTACTTTTCCGCCTGTCGCTCTTGCTAAAGCGTTCATGTCGCTCTGCTTTGATCTTCTTACTGCATATATCCCTTTCTTAGCTAAGAAATGCTGAGCGATGTCATCAATACCTTTCTGGCAGATAACTACATTTGCTCCTGATGCTGCTATCTTCTCTACTTTATCTCTTAACATATTCTCTTCCTGATCGATAAATGCCTGCATCTGCATAGGATCTGTTATCTGGATCTTTGCGTCTATCTCAGTAGATTTTATCTCGATAGCTGAGTCGATCAATGCTATCCTTGCGTTCTTAACTAATCTTGGCATGCCTGAGTGGACTCTTTCCTTGTCCAATACTATCCCTTTAATCAATTCTGTCTCGTCTACTGAAGAGCCTACTTTTTTCTCAAGCTTTATGTTTTCCCTGTCTATGTTTACTTTGCCATTATCTTTTTCAAGAACAGATTTAACAGCATCCACTGAGATCTCTGCTAATTTCTCTTTTGCATTCTCTGCGCCTTTTCCTGTCATGGCTGTCTGTGCTATCTTCTTTAATGTAGATACATCATTTTCAGAAACATCTTCTGCAATCTTTTCGAGAATTTCCTGAGCTTTTGCTTCAGCTAACCTGTATCCTCTTGCGACAATTGTCGGATGTACATCCTTATCCAATAAATCTTCTGCATTCTTCAACAGTTCGCCAGCAATAACAACTGCTGTTGTTGTTCCGTCGCCAACTTCATCTTCCTGAGTCTTTGCAACTTCAACAATCATCTTTGCTGAAGGATGCTCAATCTGCATCTCTTCTAAAATAGTTACTCCATCATTTGTGACAGTTACGTCTCCTAAACTGTCAACGATCATCTTATCCATACCTTTTGGACCTAGTGTTGTCCTAACTGTTTCAGCTACTAATTTAGCTGCCATAATGTTTGTCCTTTGGGCATTTCTGCCTGTAGACCTTTGTGTGCCTTCTGGCAATATAAATATTGGTTGTATCTCTTTTGACATTTGCATTCACCCCGCAATTATTAGATTTCTTATAAAAAGTAGATGAGCAGTACTATATAAATGTTTTTGTTTTATTTAATTATTATATAGTGGTAACAATATGGAAAGATTTAAATATTATACTCATTTTTCGTCTTAGAATGTTAATCTATCATGGGAATATACCGGAAGTCCGTAAACAGATAGAGAATTATGGTAATTATATAAGCGATGCTATCAAATCAATTTTGAAGGATGACCTATACAGTCAGCTTGAATCGATGGCAAAGCGGTTATTGATTCCTGCGGCATTTGATATATTACCACCTGAAGAATTATCTAGAGCTGGCGCATTTTCAAATACAGATGCATTGGACAGCAGTTTTTTTTGTCATACTAACTATGATGATATTAAACATATTGATATAGCGGCTGATGGGAGATTGGAATATGATTCCACTAAAACTGTAAAAACATATCCTCAGATTGCAATCACTCCGACAGGTATCGACAGAAAAAGATATCTAACTCCAAAATATGCAGATATATCCTCTTTAGATGGATATATGCATGAATTTCTGCACTTTGCAGTTTATTGTTTACAAAATATTCCAATGGGTATAGCAAATAATATTCTACTGGCTGATCTGATAAAAAAAGGAGTTAAGGCAACTTCTTTTGGGGATATCAATCAAATCAGAGAAGTTCTTAGTGCCCGGGAGACGGCACTGCCTTTCGCAACTATGCATGGATTGATGACTCATGAAGAGATTAATGCTACAGCATTGCATGCTGAGATCTACAGAAGAGCTGGTATGGATGGCACGTGGGAAACGATGATGAAACCTTTTTATTCAGATGATAATATCGCAAAATTTTGTGATTCAATGAGAAAAGAATTAGACAGAGGGGACCTAGGGACCATATTTGAGTGGGACCGAAGATTGGTTTCTCCAGCAATCTACAAAAAGAATTTCTATAGGGATATAAGAAGTGCAATAAAAGTTGAGAGATTGCCAGTAAGTGAATTAGTAATACATCAATGAAGTTAATATTATTTACTCAATAGTGATTAAAATACGAAAGATTTAAAAAGTGGATGTGATTTTAGATGGTAATGGATATAGTCAGAAGAGAAAGTGGTGTAACCAGACCAAGTGGTAAACCTGCAGGATTAGAGGATGAAGTTGAATCAGGTAATGTTCAACGCTTTCGTACTGGCCAAGGCACTGCTGATGTAAGCGCCACTCGTGCAAATGGTAGGCAATACGTTCTTTTCAGATTCACTAACATGCCTGTCAATTATTATAATACGGTCGTAGAAAGGATGCTTGAAGAATTGATGACTGATCAGGATATATCTTCTTATTGTCGGGAGACTCATCCGAACGGTTCACTGGCTCATTTAGCACATATGGATAAAACTAAAGAGTATGGCACCTTAGCCGGAAGATTGATATGGAATATCGAGGCCAGAAAACAGCAGGCTGGTGAACATGGAAAACCTTTGGTAAGGATAATGTATAATCTGTCGTATATTGAGAGGTCTGCACTTGTTGACGGGCAGGAGATACTGGTACCTGAATTTGAGTTAACCATCAGGCCAACTAATTATGGTCCTAATACTATACCCGGCGCTTATCATTTTAAAGGAACAATCAAGAATGAAGCAGAACTAGCTTCAATCGCTGTTGCAGAAACAAAAAAGATACTATCTGATTTTGGATATATAACCAGAACAATAAATCCTGGAACGCAATTGCCTGCCCCTTAATCTCATTTCAACTCAAACACATCTTTAATGTGCTTTTTCTTCGGTGTTTTAGTTATCATGCAGGCTAACTCTAATATCCACATTAACTTTATAAACAGACCGTTGATATCGATGTTTATGGTAAATATCAGGGGTTATGAGTTTAAGCAGATAACTATCAGGAATTCATATAATCGAAGAGCTTTGCAATACAAAAACAAGATAATAAATCACCTAAAAGTTTTTGGGTTGAATGAAGATAATGTAGATATTCCTATGGAAACAGTTACGATGCGAAAAGCGCAGGCTTCAGTTTCATGGTTTATGTGGAATGAGCATCTGTTCTTTAGCTATAATGGTTCTGCAAAGTTTGTTGAAAATTTAGCTATGGTCGAACAGGTTATTGAGCATTTTATCCATCTTTTGGAAGGAGAAGATATGACCCCTGAACAATTCTTAGAGATATTTGTAGAAGATGTGGATATTATCGATCAAAGAAAAGATGCAAGAAAGGTTATGGGTGTAGAAGAAGACTCGATAGATTTTGAAGTGATACATAAAAACTACAAAAAGCTTTCAAAAGAACATCATCCTGATATGCCAAATGGAAACACTGAAACATTTAAGAGAATAAATAATGCCCATAAACTTCTGAAGAAAGAATTGTGTTGAGATTTAAGGCAATATCTTAGTCAACATATTTAGATTAACAAAATCACCTTCTTATTTTATAGCTTAATAAGGCGATACATACTGCAACTGCTAACCATATCATTATATCTATGATAAGATTTAAAATGTAGAAATCTGTTCCGCATTGACCTTCTGGACACATCCCTCCTCCTTCTGAGTATTTCAAAGGAAAGCCTGAGTATTGGTAGTCCATTATATTGATCTGGCTGAATGATATAATCATAGATATAATTATCCAGATAACAATAAAGATAATTGCCAGCCTTAACAAAAAATTCTTTTCCATCTTAGTCACATAAAACTCCTGTATGGTCTTGTATAAACCCATTATTTAACTCAAAATACCAGTCACATGTCTCTAAAGGATAATATGCGCATGTTCCTTTACAATCAGGACAGGTGATCTCTTGGAAAGGTCCACGATCAGGAAACATATCATATACTTCTCCTACTGGGATCGTACATACCCCATCACATTGA
>JBDRQV010000021.1:0-4702 GCA_043826105.1 Nanobdellota archaeon
TATCAGTTGCATTTCCTCAGCAGAAAGTTGAAAATAATCTGGGGCAGGTAGTTGCTAGTAAGGGTTTAAGACAGTTGAGGATTTCTGAAACTGAGAAATATGCACATGTGACTTTCTTTTTTAATTCGCAGATCGAAAAGCCAAATAAGGGTGAAAAGAGATTGATGGTGGCTAGTCCAAAAGTTCCATCTTATGATGAAAAACCTGAGATGTCTGCATACGAATTATGTGATGAACTAGATAAGCATATCGGTAAGTATGATCTTATTGTTGTAAATTATGTTAATGGTGATCTAGTGGGTCATAGCGGCGTGTTTAAGGCTGTTGTTAAGGCATGCGAAGTAGTGGATGAATGTGTGGGTAAAACAGTTGAGAAGGCTTTATCTGAGGATTATGTTGTGTTTTTGACAGCAGATCATGGCAACGCTGAAAATATGCTGTATAAGAATGGTGAAAAAGACCCTAGTCATGGATTTAATCCAGTTTTACTTTCGATTATAAGTGATGATGATAAACTGAAGAAGGTTAAACTGAAAAAAGGTAAGGGATTAAAGAATATTGCTCCAACTATCTTAGAAGTTATGGGGATAAAAAAATCGAAAGAGATGGATGGGGAGAGTTTACTGACATAGGTTATAAACAATCTCAAATGCTTTTAACAGATCTTTCTCATCTACTACAATTATGTGTTCGTTAGATATTATCAATGCATCTATTATGCTTATATTGTTTGAAGCAAGTTCTGTTGATATGGTTGAGAAAACACCAGGTGTTTTTTGCAGGATCTGCGGGTAGGTTATCTCCAGCATGCCTATTGTCTTATTTATTTCCAGGATATTCTTTTTTGAGAATAAGTTGTGCATCTTATCAAAGCTTTTGTTGTCTATCAATATCTTAAATAGTTTAGCACCTTCTAATATTCTCAATGTTTCACCACTTTCAAAATCAACTTTAGGGAGGACGTTACCTAATTTCTGAGTTGTCTCTTCATTTTTTTTTAAAGAAATAGAAGCCATTTTTGTTATTGTCCTTATCTTAGCCTCTTTTAATAATGAATATACTTCGCTTGTGCTTTCTTTTTTTTCAGGATTTATATTATAACGCCTTACAGCACTTATCACCGAATCAAGAGAAATATTTATCTTATATTTTTCTATAACATATTTTGCTAATGACCTTACATTGATGATATTTCTTGATAAGTCTTTCTTTAGAGCAATATCTGTATCGATTATCTTATGTATAAACTCCCTTATGTTTTCTGGTTTTGAAGCCATTTCATTCGTTGGAATATGTCAATATTTAAAAATCTTTGCCAAATTTGTCAAATCTATGCGAAATATGAAAAATATGTCAAATACTTTATAAATGATTTGGAGTTTCTAAATACAGGATGGTGGAAATAAAACCCTTTAAAGGTATATTGTATAACAAAGAAAAAATAAAGGATTTTGGTTTAGTCATAACGCCCCCATATGATGTCATTTCTGAAGAACAGCGAGAGGTTTATTTTAATAAATCACCTTATAATTTTGTAAATCTGATCCTGACTAAGAATGGTGACGATAAGTATGATAAAGCAAGACAGATCTTTGAGAAATGGCAGGAAGAAGAAGTGCTGAAGCAGGATGAATATGATACGATCTATGTCTATAATGAAACATATATGGTAGATGGCAAGGAATTTTCAAGACTTGGTTTTATATCACTTTTGGGACTAGAAAAATTGGGTGAAGGAGTTTTACCTCATGAGAAAACATTAGAAAAACCATTTAAAGATAGATTAGAGCTGATGAAGAAGACTAAGGCACACTTTGGTATGGTCTTTCTTTTATATGATGATAGGGAAAAGATTATCGATACTAAAATAAAGGAAAATTTAGCTGAGATTGAACCTTATATTAATTTTGTTGATGATAGTGGTGTATCTCATCAGGTATTCAGGATACAAGACAAAGATACCATATCATTTCTAAGAAAAGAGATGGAACAACATCAGTGTATAATTGCTGATGGACATCATAGATATAAAACAGCTTTAGCTTATGCTGAGCAAAATCCTGATAATAAATCTGCAAAATACGCACCTATGTGTTTTGTAAATTCTTTTAATGAGGGTATGATCATATTGCCTACTAATAGGGTAGTTTTTGGCCTTGAAGACATTTATGAAGCGGATCTTTTGAATAAATTAAGGGATTATTTTGATGTGGAAGAGATTGATGACATAGATGATATGGTCAAGATAGTAGAGTCTACTGAGATATTAGTAGATAAGGAGAAGAATCTTAAAAATCATGTGTTTGGCTTTCATGATAATATAAACGGCAAATCTTATGTGCTGAAATTGAAAGATAATAATATCTTGGAATCAAGAATCCCAGATGCTACATTAGTCTATAAAAGATTAGATGTTAAGATATTACATAAAGTGATCCTGGAAGAGATTTTAGGGATAAGTGAAGAAGAACAATCAAAAGGAACATATGTTGAGTTTGTTAAGGGATCTGTAGAAACAATAAATAAATTAGATGATAAGAAATACCAATTTGCATTTTTTGTCAATCCTCCTTTGATGAGGGAGATATTTTTAACAGCAAGAGCAAATGAGACCATGCCTCAGAAGTCAACTTATTTTTATCCAAAAGTATATTCAGGATTGGTTATAAACAAAATAGATTAAAATTTATTTAAGGGGGTTGAAAAAATGGCAAATAAATTATTTATTCCTGGACCTACAGAGGTCAGGAAGGAAGTTTTAGAAGCTTTAAGTACACCACAAATAGGGCATAGGACACCTGAGTTCAGCCAGCTGTTCGGTTCTTTAAAGCCTGGTTTGAGGGAATTGTTCGATACTAAAGGGGATGTTTTGATCAGCACTTCATCTGGTTCAGGGTTTTGGGAAGCTTCTATACGTTCATGCGTAAATAAAAAAGTTTTACATGCAGTCAATGGAGCTTTTTCAAAGAAGTGGTCTTCATTGTCTGAGAGCTGCGGAAAAGAGATAGGGAAGATCGATTATGAATGGGGAACAGCTGTAAAACCAGAAGACGTAGATGGGAAATTGGCTTCTGGTGAATATGAAGCGTTTTGTATGGTCCATTGTGAGACATCAACAGGAGTTGCTTCAGATCTGGCTGCTATTTCAGAGGTTATGAAGAAATATCCTGATGTGCTTTGGTTTGTTGATGCAGTTTCATCATTAGCAGGTTTGCCTTTAAATGTAGATGAACGAGGAATTGATATCTGTCTAGCTTCATCTCAGAAAGCACTTGCTTTGCCAGCAGGAATCGCTGTTGCATCTGTCAGTGAAAGATGCTATAAAAAGGCAGAGACTGTCAAGGGAAGAGGATATTATTTTGATCTATTGGAGCTGAAGAAGTCATATGATAAAGATCAAACACCTTATACTCCATCTATACCTCATTTATATGCACTACAGAAACAATTGCAGAGGATTAAAGAAGAAGGATTGGAGAATAGGTTTAAAAGACATATAGAGATGGCTGATCATGTTCGTTTATGGGCAAAAGAACAAGGTTTTGAAATATTCTCAGAAGAAGGATACCAGTCAGATACAATAACATGTATCAGAAATACAAAAGGATATGATTTTGCTGCTATAAAAAAGGATATGGCAAAAAAAGGATATACGATCGATGCAGGTTATAAAAAACTGAATGAGAAGCTGGAATCAGAAGGCAAGCCTACAACATTTAGGATAGCACATATGGGCGACCTAACACTTGATGAGATCAAAGATCTTTTGCAGAAATTTGAAGAATATTTTAATGAATAAAAAAATGATAAAAGGTGAGGCAAAATGAAAGTAATTATCCCTGATAAGGTCGATGAAATTGCAACAAAGATGCTGGAAGAAGCTGGCTATGAAGTAGAGAACAAGCCAGGCATTACAATTGAGGAATTGATTCCGATCTGTGCAGATGCAGATGCAATGATCGTCAGAAGCGGAATAAAGATTACCAAAGAGGTTTTGGAAGCTGCTAAAAATTTGAAGGTTGTAGTAAGGGCAGGTGTCGGAGTAGATAATATCGACAAAGATGCTGCTAAAGAATTAGGCATTGCTGTTGAGAATACTCCTTTCGGAAATATAAATGCAGCAGCAGAACATACATTGACATTGATGATGATGCTGGCAAAGCATGTTATACATTCACATACTCAGCTTAAGGGAGGAACATGGGATAGGAAAAGTTACAAAGGAACTGAGCTGAAAGGTAAAACTTTGGGAATCATTGGATTAGGTAAGATCGGCAAGAAAGTTGCTTCTGTAGCGCATGCTATGGAGATGGAAGTCATCGGTTCAGACCCGTTTGTTGATGAAGAAAAAGCTAGAGAGATGGGTGTTAATAAAGTTGAGTTTGATGATCTTTTGAAGAACTCTGATTATATAACAGTTCATGTACCATTAACTGATAAGACAAAAGCGATGATCGGTGCAAAGCAGTTTGGAATGATGAAGGATGGAGTCAGAATATTGAATGTTGCTCGTGGTGGTGTTATCGATGAAAAGGCACTTGAAGATGCACTTAATTCTGATAAGGTTGCTGCTGCTGCTTTAGATGTTTATGAATCTGAGCCACCAACTTGTCAAGGATTGATCAAGAGTGAGAAAGTGATATGCACTCCACATTTAGGGGCATCAACTAAAGAAGCGCAATTGAATGTAGCGATACATGCA